>NZ_CAMLHF010000198.1 GCF_946479715.1 uncultured Pedobacter sp.
CTGGAATGGTACAAATCTGGAAATTCCAACACCATTTCCTATGGTAAAGGAGAAAATTCATAAGGTTACACCTCACGATTACCGCCACTATTTCAATTACTGTACATTCAATTATACCGCCTCATGGTGGGATTGGGAACGGTGGCAATGGGAAATTGATTTTATGGCATTGAATGGTATCATTATGCCACTTGCTATGACTGGTCAGAATGCATTATGGGACCGGGTTTACAGAAGTTTCGGTTTTGATGATGCAGATATGGATGCATTTTTTACAGGACCCGCATATTTCATGTGGTTCTGGGCAGGCAATATTGATGGGTTAAATGGCCCATTGCCAAAAAGCTGGATGAAAAGCCACGAGGAACTGCAGAAAAAGATTTTGCTGCGCGAAAGGGAACTTGGGATGAAACCGATCCTTCCTGCTTTTAGTGGGCATGTGCCTCCAACATTCAAAAAAAGATTTCCAAATGCTAAAGTCGACAAGGTGAACTGGGAAGGCCGTTTTGCAGATGCTTATGTACTGGATCCGGATGACCCTATGTTTCAACAGATCGCCGACAGGTTCATGCAGGAACAGCAAAAGACCTTTGGATTGGAAAATCATTTATATGGAGCCGATACCTTTAATGAGATGGATCTTCCACATCAGGATGATGCATATGTACGTAAAATTGGTAAAGCAGTATATGATGGCATGGCTAAAACTGACCCCAAAGCAGTATGGGTAATGCAGGGATGGTTGTTCTGGGACCGAAGGGATTTCTGGAAGCCTGAGCGCATCAACAATTACCTGAGTGGTGTACCGGACGATAAACTGATCATTCTGGATCTTTTTGCTGATGAACAACCCATATGGACTAAAACCAAATCATTTTTCGGAAAACCATGGATCTGGTGTATGCTTCACAATTTTGGCGGCAGAAATCCGCTGTTCGGCAACCTCGACTATATAGCCAAAGAACCGGCAGAAATGGTTCATGATCCTAATAAAGGCAACCTGTCCGGTATCGGCTTGGTACCTGAAGGGATAGAACAAAATCCTGTTGTTTATTCGTTGATGCTGAATCATGTATGGAGTGATCAGCCTGTAAATGTAAACGAATGGTTAAAAGGTTATGCCCACAGTCGTTACGGAAAAAGAAACCAGTATACAGAGAAAGCCTGGGGTATTTTGCATAAAACTGTCTATGCTAAAGAAGGCAGCTATGAAACCATTGTAGTGGCAAGACCCACCTTTGAAAAGGATAATGAATGGGCTTCCACAGATTTGCCTTATGATCCCGAAGCATTAATCCCCGCATGGGAAAATATGCTTGCAGCAGCCAGTCAGTTTAAGAACAATGATTGCTATCAGTTTGATTTGGTAAGTGTTGGAACGCAGGTGCTTGCCAATTATGCATCAGTTGTTCAGCAGAAGTTTGCCAGAGATTATAAACAAAAAAACAGCAATGGCTTTAAAGAGCACAGTTCAGCGTTCATGCAGTTGATTGCCGATATGGATCAGCTGATGGGTACCCGAAAAGAATTGCTGCTAGGTAAATGGCTTAATGATGCAAAAAAATGGGGCACCAATACGGCTGAATCCCGTTTGTACGAAAAAAATGCAAGAGACCTCATCACGCTATGGGGCGGAAAAGACGCTGTACTGCATGAGTATGCAAACAAGCAATGGTCGGGTCTGTTTAATGGCTTTTACGGAAAAAGATGGCAAATGTTTATCACAGAAGCCAGTGATGCGCTAAAAGCAAAAAAGACATTTGACCAGAAGGTATTTACTGAGAAAGTAAAAACCTGGGAATGGAATTGGGTAAATGGAACAGAATCATATCCAGACCAGCCCTCTGGAGATGCTACAGAAATATCAAAAAAGATGTATGCCAGATATGGCAAGCAAATCATTGCTGCTTACAAGGAACTTAAATTAACGAACAATAAAAAATAAATTACAAATAACATATGATACCTATTACAGAACAATCATCCCTTTACGATAATCTGGAAACTAAATCAGTTCAGGAACTGACCAGCGCGATTAATCAGGAAGACCATAAAGTGGCAAAAGCAATTCAGGAGGTTTTACCTCAGGTAAACAACCTTATCACCGCTATAGTCAGTAAATTAAAGCATGGAGGCCGAATGTTTTACATTGGGGCCGGTAGCGGGGGCAGACTTTCTGTACTCGATGTCATCGAACTTCCTACTACCTACGGCTTGCCAAAAGGAATTTATAACGCAGTATTGGCCGGAGGCGAAGACCGGCTCATCGATGCACTTGAAGAAATGGAAGATGACCTGCACGAAGCATGGGGCAGGCTCAGTGCAGCAAATATTTCAGAAAAAGACATTGTTGTGGGCATTTCTGCAAGCGGGAGTACACCCTTTGTAGTTGAGGGATTAAAACAATGTCGTGCACACGGCATTGCAACCGGCTGCATTGTCAGCAATCCGGACTCTGTTATTGCCTCACATGCCGATTATCCGGTAGAAGTACTCACCGGTCCTGAATTTATTACAGGAAGTACCCGGATGAAGTGTGGCACTGCCCAGAAGATGCTGCTGGACATGATTTCTACCACGGTAATGATTCAATTGGGAAGGATCGAAGGTAATAACATGATCAATGTAAAGCTCATTAATGATAAGATCATGGATCGCGGGGTAAAAATGCTGATGAAAAAAGCCGAAATTGACAACTATGATGAGGCCAAGTCATTTCTTTTACAATACGGAACTGTAAAAAATGCGATTGAAAAGCTGGTTAAAAATCACGACTGATTATTTTAGAACTCTAAATATAAAAACATTGAAATACATTTTTATTTGTTGTTTATGGATGCTCCTGGTCACCTCTGGTTATGCGCAGTCTAATGCATCCAAAGTGAATTTAATTCCAGCACCTGCCAGCATGAACCTGAAAAGCGGAAATTTTATTTTGGATGGTAATACGGTAATTTATTATACAGATGCCGTATCTCAGAAAAGCGCAGTTCAGCTAAAGGAATTCCTCTATAAAAATTATGGAGCCAATTTGAAACTGTTGTCCGGAAGCGCCGGAAAATTAGCTGGCGGAATCTCTTTTGTTTCTTCTAAATCCAGGGAAAAAGAATCCTATTCATTAGCGATAAATAATTCAGGAATTGAAATTTCAGGTGATGACGCCGGAATGTTCTATGGCCTGCAAACATTATTTCAGTTAATCAGCGCAAAAGACCAGAAACTTGAAGTCCCATGTTTGGAAATTACCGACAAACCTCGTTATGCTTACAGAGGGATAATGCAGGATGTGGGTTATCATATCTATCCGGTTTCTTTCATTAAAAGCCAGATTGAAATGCTGGCCAAATACAAAATGAATGTATACCACTGGCACCTTACCGAAGATCATGGATGGCGTATTGAAATCAAGAAGTATCCGAAACTTACCTCGGTAGGCGCTTTTCGTGCCAGTACACAGATCAGTAATTATACAGATTCCCTTAATGGTAACGATCATCTGCCTTATGGTGGTTTTTATTCGCAGGAAGAGATCAAAGAGGTGGTTGCTTATGCAGCAGAAAGACATGTTACCGTTATTCCTGAAATTGAATTGCCGGGACATTCTGTAGCAGCACTGGCAGCCTATCCTGAACTCGCCTGTGGAGATCATCCGGGGCCATTTAAGGTTGCAGAACGCTGGGGGATATTTGAAGATGTGTATTGCGCAGGCAAAGAAAACACTTTTAAATTTTTGGAAAATGTACTTACCGAGGTTATGGCCTTATTCCCATCTCCTTATATCCATATCGGAGGAGATGAATGCCCTAAGGATCGCTGGAAGGCGTGTAAATATTGTCAGAAAAGAATTAAAGACAATCATCTCAAAAATGAATTTGAACTGCAGAGTTATTTTGTAAAACGGATAGAGAAATTTGTCAACTCCAAAGGGAGGAAGATCATTGGCTGGGACGAAATTCTGGAAGGCGGCCTTGCGCCAAATGCAACGGTCATGAGCTGGCGTAATATTGATGAAGGTATTAAAGCTGCAAAACAGGGACACGATGTGGTAATGTCGCCACTTTCACATGTTTATTTTGATTTTATACAGGGCAAACGGGAATTAGAACCATTGGCTATCGGCTGGGGCTATAATTCTTTGCCCCGTGTTTATGGCTATGATCCTACGCCTGCAGAACTTTCCGATAAGGAAAAGAAGCATATTATTGGCGTTGAGGCAGCAATATGGACTGAACACATGGATACCTACCGCAAGGTTGAGTATATGCTTTATCCTCGTTTAATGGCATTGGCAGAGATCGCCTGGACCCCGCTTGCAAAGAAGGATTCGGTTAGCTTTTTTGAACAACGGCTGCCTAAGCATCTCGCAGCCCTGGATAAAACAGATAAAATATACCGGGTGCCCGGTCCCATAGGAGTTTCGGATACCACGCTGATTGGAGCTGATTTCAATCTTGAACTCAAGGTTCCGGTAGAAGGGGCCAGTATCTATTATAATTTTGAGGGGCAGGATGCCAGAGAAACTGATTTTATTTACGAAAAACCCATACGCATTATACTAAACAAGGGCGAAAGCAGAGCTTTAAAGTCTATTGTGATTACACCATCAGGCAAACGAAGTGTAAATACTACGACCATTTTTAAAAACCCATAACCATCATTTATTCCATATGTATATGAAAATTCTAAATAAAATCACTTGCCTGGTCATCTGCACAGTATGTTCCATTAGCTTTGCAGGGAATACCCAGACGCGCTATAAGTCTGGCTTTGCTAAAGCCAGCATTGAGCCATCAAAGTATCCATTCTCCCTGACTTTGGCTGGCTACGGCTATCCCAGAGATGGGCGTTTTAGCCTCGATTGGATTAAAAAAACAACGTTAGAGAATTGTACTGCATTTACCGGAAATAACGATGTCTTATTTGCGGTAAGCAATGGTAGCCTGCTTATGGCAAAAGCGATCGAAAAACTGAATTGGGAAAGCATTGGAAAAAGTGAAGGAATAATATCACTTGCTGCAGGAAAAAAAACACTTTATGCCGTAAATAATAGGGGAGAGATCATGAGCTCTGGTTTTTCGGGTACTTTAAAATGGAAAAAAATAGCCGCCGTTGATGATGCAATAACCATTGCCATACTTAATGACATCCTTTATGTTGCAGATCGGAAAGGAGTAATCACCTTTTCAAGTTTAAACAACAAAATACCGGGCTGGACAACACTCACCAGCTTAAGCAATCTTATCAGTATGGTTGCTTATGAGGGGTCATTATATGGATTAACTGCAAACGATGATCTGATGAAACTGGATCTCAAACATAGAAATACAACGTGGACAAAAATTGCCAGGTATAATGGCGTCTCTTATGATGTACACCTAAAATCCATCGCAGTAGGTAACCATACTTTATATGGTCTTACTAAAGATAATTCTATGTTTACCGGCAGGCACCTAACTACTGGTGATCTTTCTGTTACAGCGCTTGCCATATCATCAGGCAAGCAAACGGTAGTAGTGGTAGGTGCGGATCTGTGCGGGCTTGGATATGACTTTGTTACCTCAGTTAAGCAAGAGGTTAATAGAAAGTACCACCTCCCGGCGGAGGCAGTTATGGTAAATTCCTCACACACGCATTTCGGTCCTGTAGCCCAACATTGGCCAGCCTGGCCCGAATTTGTTCAACAGCCAGACAGTTTATATATGAATGGAATATTGAAACCTGCTATTGTGAAAGCCATCGGAGCAGCAATCAAGGCCATGCAACCTGCCGATCTATACTTTGGCAGGGGAAAAACCGCTATCGGAGCAAATAGAGCGCTTACCGGAGACAATGTGCCATACGATAATGATGTAGACGTATTGAGTGCAGTTACTAAAAAAGACCAGAAGAAAACGGTGCTGTTTTTAACAGGTTGTCATGCAGTTTTTAAAAATGAAGGCGCAGAAGGGTTCACCATTAGTCCTAATTTTCCCGGGGTGACCAGAAAGTTACTTACAGATAAAAATAACATCTCCAATGCCATATTTATTCAGGGGTGTGGGGGCGACATTAACCCTGTTGATGATAATCATCAAAGAACATCAGCAGCACTTGCCGCTGATGTTACTGCTGTTTTAAACCAGCCATTGCAAAAAATACAAGGTCCTATCAGTTTCTATATGGATTCAGTCAATTTTCCGGTAAAAAAATGGACAGAGCAGGAAATGCTGGCATTCAGGAAAGAAAATGATAAGGGTAACGAAAATGTAGAAGAGGAAAAGAATGTACGATGGGCCGACCGCATGCTTAATCTCAATAAGGCTAATAAAATACCAGCCTCTATGCCGGTCTATATCCAAACGTTCAATGTCGGTAACTGGAAATTGGTTGGATTGTCCCGCGAGGTCGTAACAGATTACAGCATCGGTATTAAGAAACTCTGGCCAGGCAAACTGGTAAGTGTAGCGGGTTATTGTAACGATGTGTCTAGCTATCTGCCTACATCCAGACATATCAACGCGCATACTTACGAAGGTTTTGGTTCATTTTTCTGGTATGCCCAGCCGGCTATTTTTCCCGAATCAGTATATGAAACAGTGATTGATAAAGTAAAGCAAGAAAACCGTTAGAAATGGCCATAATGACTAAAGAAATCCCTGTTATCAGGACAGAAAAGAGCCTGGTTAACCCGTTAATCATCATTGGCATATTGTTTTTTATTTTTGGTTTTGTTACCTGGTTAAGTGCCGTTCTTATCCCTTACCTGCAGATCGCTTGTGAACTGAATAATTTCCAGTCCTATCTGGTGGCTTTTGCCTTTTACATTTCCTATTTTGTGATGGGTGTTCCATCCGGATGGCTTTTAAAAACTACTGGCTTTAAAAAAGGAATGTCGCTTGGCTTGCTGCTTGTCGCTGTAGGCTCACTACTTTTCATTCCGGCTGCTTTAAACCGACAATACACGATTTTCTTGCTTGGCCTTTTTGTGCAGGGTGCCGGACTCACGGTATTGCAAACTGCCTCAAATCCATATGTCACCATTCTTGGCCCCAGGGAAAGTGCTGCCAGAAGGATAAGTTTTATGGGCATATGTAATGGTATTGCAGGGGCCATAGCTCCGGTAATACTGGGTGCAGTGATTCTAAATGATGCAGACGCATTGAAAAGTAAACTAGGTTCTTTAAATGCAGCACAAAAGCTAATTGAATTAAATGACCTGGCCGGTAAAGTAATTATACCATATGCGATCATCACACTTGTACTAATTGTATTGTCGGCAGTTATCTACTTTTCTGCTTTACCCGAAATTGACGAGGAAGAGCTGGATGAAGGTACCACCGATCTGGAAAAAAGCACCAAAACATCTGTTTTTCAGTTTCCACACCTTATCATTGGAGTCTTGGTTCTGTTTGGGTATACAGGGGTAGAAGTAATTGCAGGAAACAGTATTATTGGCTATGGTGCTTATCAGGGTATTCCACTGGCTATGGCCAAATTTTTTACCTCTTTTACCCTAATCAGCATGCTTGCCGGATATCTTATAGGGATTTTATGCATTCCAAGGTATTTTAGTCAGGAAACAGCCCTTAAAACCTCCGCTGCTTTAGGTATTTTATTTACTGTGCTGGCTATTTTCAGTACCGGTTTAACTTCAGTAATCTTTGTGGCCCTTCTTGGGCTGGCAAATTCATTGATGTGGCCTTCTATATGGCCATTGGCAATTGCAGGTCTGGGTAAATTTACCAAAACCGGGTCTTCACTGCTGGTGATGGCCATTTCAGGTGCCGCAGTGCTGCCACTTTTATACGGTTATCTGGCTGATCATGTGAATGCCCAGCAGGCCTATTGGATGGTGATCCCTTGCTATCTGGGAGTGGCTTACTATGCAATAGCAGGTCACAAAGTCGGAAAAAAGAATAGCTGATTTATTTTAAATAACAGACGTATGATTTTAATAGCCGACAGTGGCTCAACTAAAACAGATTGGTGCCTCATCGGGAATTCAGGTAAGTGCCTTTATTTTAAAAGTGAAGGATACAATCCTTATTTCTCGACCAAATCAGATATGATTGACTCCATTCGCAAGAGCACTTCCGTTCATATAGATCCAATGCAAATCTCTAAGCTGCATTTCTACGGTGCAGGTTGTGAGGCTGATAAAATTGACCTGATGACAGAGGTGTTAAGTTCAGTTTTTATTAACTGTAAACAATTACATGCGGAGGTCGATCTGCTTGCAGCTGCAAGGGGACTGCTCGGGCGGAAATCAGGTTTTGCAGCGATACTTGGAACAGGAACAAATACCTGTATTTATGATGGAGACAACATCACTTTGAATATTGATTCATTAGGGTTTATACTGGGAGATGAAGGGAGTGGGGGAGCTATCGGAAAAAGGATTCTGGGAGATTATTTAAGAAACAAAATGCCTCAAATTGTTAGAGCTAAATTCAACGAGCTTTACAATTTATCGGCGGCTGAAATTATACATCAGGTTTATACTCAGCCAATGCCCAATCGCTTCTGTGCCCAGTTTGCTAAATTCCTCAATCACCACGAAGTTGATCCAGGTTACAGCTACCAGGTAGTAAAAGCATCTTTCCGGCAATTCTTCGAAAATCTCGTTAGCTGTTATCCGGGATATACAGAATATTCGTTCAATTGTGTAGGTTCCATTGCGTATCATTTCAGGAGTATACTGCTGGAAGTTCTAGATGAATTTAATATGATACCAGGGTTGATCATACCTTCTTTGATTGAAGAGTTAGTAGATTATCATCAGACCAATTAGGTAGTTTGCAATACATAGTACAGTATAAAGCACACATCCTTGTGTAACATATTACACTGGTGAGAGTCTTATTTCCAAACATTATCGTTATGGAACGGAAAATTATACTCACTTTCATCACATTTTTTGTCGGACTTTATGCAGCCGTTGCACAATCCACCACTGGCACATACACCCTAAAAGGATCACTAATCGATTCCGTTTCAGGAAAAGGGGCATCCTTTGTAACGGTTGCAGTTAAAAATGCCAATAAGGAAGTATTAAAAACCCAGCTGAGCAAATCAGATGGATCCTTTTCGGTTGATAAACTTCCGGCAGGGAAGTTTTCAGTAACGTTTGCATCAATTGAATATAAGACAAAAACAAGACAAGTTTCAATAGGGTCCGACAATCAATTACTCGACCTTGGGGTAGTCCTTGTCAGCCCTGCAAGTAATCAGCTTAAAGATGTCTCGATCGTAGCTGCACGGCCCCTGATCAAGCAAGAAGCCGACCGTATCATATACGACCTGCAGGCAGATCCCGACAGCAAGTCTTACACCGTATTAGAAATGATGCGAAAAGTTCCCATGTTAACCGTTGACGCTGAGGATAACGTCCAACTGAACGGAAATTCTGCGTATAGGATTTTTATCAATGGTAAACCTTCAAGTTTAATGGAGCGTAATCCAAAAGATGTACTTAAAAGCATGCCGGCCTCTTCTATTCAAAGGATTGAAGTCATTACTACACCATCTTCCAAATATGATGCAGAAGGTCTGGCAGGAATTATTAATATCATCACCAACAAAGCGGTAGATAATGGCTATAACGGTAATATAAATATCAATGAGCGTTACCCATTGGGAGGGCCATCTATTGGCGGTTCATTTACCACCAAATCCGGAAAATTGGGAATCTCTGCTTTTGGAGGCGCCAGCTTATCCAACACACCATCTACCGGCATCACCATCTCCAGGGTAAGCACTGATGCAGCGCCCTCGAACCTTTTCCAGTCTGCAGATCGTGAAAGCGATAATAAAAATGCTTATCTGGGTACAGAACTGAGCTATGAGATTGATTCGTTAAACTTGCTTTCGGGCCAGTTGAACTTAAACGTCAGCAGCGGTTCCGGCGAGTTTTCTCAGCGATCCCTTCTAAAAAACAACAGCGCAATTCTGCAGCAATATGACCAGTCTACGAATAACGACAATTCCGGCAGCGGTGCAGATGCAGCAATGAATTATCAAAAGGGTTTTCGCAGAAACAAAAATCAACTTTTAACCATCTCTTACCGCTATTATGGTTTCACAAATGATGATGCTTCTGATCAGCTTTTTACCAACCGAACCAATTATAATCTTCCCGATTTCCAACAAGTCAATGAAAGTATGATGAACGAACACACTGCCCAGGTAGATTATGTTCACCCCGTTAAAAATCTAACCATTGAGGCAGGGGTAAAAGGTATTTTTCGTACTAACGAAAGTGATTTTAAGTATTTCTCCCGAACACCATCAGATGATTA
>NZ_CAMLHF010000199.1 GCF_946479715.1 uncultured Pedobacter sp.
CGACGGCAGAAGTATCTCGCCTCGTTTCAGCAAAGAAAACAGAGAAGCCAATCAGGCATTACTTGATCTGATTCTTTCTCTTGCAAAAGACAACAACGCTACCTCTGCACAAATAGCACTGGCCTGGCTCTTAGCTCAAAAATCCTGGATTGTTCCCATACCCGGCACTACAAAATTAAATCGCCTGGTAGAAAACATTGGTGGCGCAAACCTTTCGCTAACTGATGACGCCCTCAGCAGAATAACCGCAGCATTAGCAGCAATCAAAATCTCCGGCGCCCGCTACCCCGCACAATTACAATCAATAATAGGCAAATAATAGAAACATCACCCGCCCTGGTCTGTCGTCATCCTGGTCGATCGTCATCCCTTCCCCGGCCGTCATCCCGACGACTACCTCCGTCATCTCAAACGCAGAGAGAGATCTCTTGAAGTAGCATAACCATAAGATCTCTCCTGTCGTCGAGATGACAATTAGCATATTTTTTAACTATTTCTTTTACCGATCGGCATGCAGATTGTTTATATTTATGAGGATAACAAAACATCGTGATATGGCAACTATTGTAGTACACCCTGAAAAAGATCAACTTAAAGCAGTAAAAGCGTTCTTAAAAGCGTTGAAAGTGCCTTTTGAGGAAAATAAGGGAGAGGAATTACCTGGCCATGTAATCGCTGGATACAAGAGATCACAACGTGATATAACGGAGGGCCGAGTGTATAAGTTTACAACAGCAGAGGAAATGCTTGGGTTGTAAAAAAAATCAATATCACACTTCAAAACATTGCCCAGTTCCCTGAAATGTTCAAGGCATCAGAACTGGGAGAAAACATACGAATAGGCTTAATCACAAAACAGTCGTCTGTCCTGTATGAAATTTTGGAAGATGCTATCTTTTTGCATTACTTCTGGGATAATCGTCAGGAACCAATGATACTTTAAAGATCCAGATATTTCCCACGTCATCCTTTCCTTGCCGTCATCCTGCCCTCATCATCTCGACCATCTCCGTCATCTCGAACGCAGAGAGAGATCTCTTGAAGTAGCATAACCATGGGATCTCTCGCAATGCCTCTGCCAATACCCCCCTTCACAAAACCATATCTTTTTTCAAAAAAATTTGGACAACCATTTGGTTGCTCTTATATTTGAGCAACCAAATGGTTGCATTATAACAAATTCCTTATAAAATGAAAAAGACAATCGCACATCTTGTTTTAACAGGTCTGATATTATCATCCTGTAACAATACAAACCACTCAGAACAGAACCAAATTCAGGATAAAGAGGCCGCATCTGTCTCAACTGCTTTCAAAAAGGGCTATTCCGAAGTCAACGGAATCAACATGTACTACGAAATTTATGGAGAGGGTAAGCCACTCGTTTTACTTCACGGTGGGGGTTCTACTATTCAAACAACATTTGGAAGAGTTATTCCGATGCTGGCTAAACACAGAAAGATTATTGCTGTTGAATTGCAGGCCCACGGAAGAACCAGCGACAGAGGTAAGGATGCAACCTTTGAACAAGACGCAGACGACGTTGCAACCCTTTTAAAAAATCTGAATATCGACAAGGCAGACTTTTTTGGTTTCAGTAACGGAGGAACAACCACTATACAAATAGCCATTCGTCACCCTCAAATTGTAGATAAAATTATTCTGGGCTCTGCACTTTCTAAACGCAATGGAATGCCTGCACAATTTTGGGATTTCATGAAACAGGCCAACTTAACAAACATGCCACAAGAACTAAAAGATGCTTACCTGGCAGTAACACCTGATTCTAAAGGCCTTCAAATAATGCACGACAGAGACGCAAAGCGCATGGTAAATTTTAAAGACATACCAGACGAACAGATCAAATCCATTAAAGCCAAAACGCTAATCATAATAGGTGATAAAGATGTCATAAAACCAGAGCACGCTATAGAAATGAACAGACAGATTGCCAACTCAAAATTAGCCATAATACCAGGCGTACATGGCGAGTACATCGGCGAAATAACAACCCTAAAATCCAATTCCAAAGAACAAGACTATGTTATTCCAATGATTGAAAGCTTTCTTGACAAATAACTTTACGGACTAATAAGAAACCTATAACCCCTTCTATTCAACGATTTTTTAATAGTTTAGAGGGGACTTACTGGTATGCCTCATACGGACTATGCGAATCTGATCTTTTAAGATACGATAAGAAATACGATAATGATATTTTTCAAAAGCCCTCCAAGCCCCATCATTATCTTTTTTAAACTTATCTTCGGGATGCTTTTCAGGATGTTTAGGCAAATCAAGGGTTAAATCAATGAGTGTATCCCTAACCATTTTTGCATTTTGCAATGAGTCCAGAGCAATGTACTCATAGGCCTTTTTTAATTCCGCCTTTGCACTATTACTCCAAACTACTACCACTTACTAGCTTCGGCCTTTAAATCCGCAGCCGTAGTGAATTCACCACGCTCAATCTCAGCATCACCTTTTTCAAGGTCTTTGTTATATTGAGCAAGCGTTTGTGGCTTTTCTGTTGTTTGGAAACCAATGTGCATCAATTTCAGCGAACTAATTAACCACTCTCGTTTAGAGGGGTCTTTTATTTTGTCAAAGTCAATTACTAGTTCCATAGAATAAGATTTAATAACACGAATTTACACATAAACATACAAATAAGCAAAGAAGCTGCACTATACCCCCAGGTTTATTGTTTAATTTTAATTATTCCAAGTTAGTATATTTCTGTATTAGACAATTCTATGCGTTCCATTGTTCAGGATGTGATCAATTCTCCCATGCAACCATTCTCTCCCCCATTACGTCCTATTACACAAATACTTACAACCATGAAAGGACCACTAACCATCCTACTACTTTTCACAATCGCAATCGCCTCTGCACAATCTGACAAAACAGAGGCGTTTATCGATGCCTACACTAAAAAGAACAATTTCAATGGTACCATTCTGATTACCAAAAAATCCCATGCTGTGTATAAAAAAAGTTTTGGTCTGTCCGACTTTTCCTTAAACGTTTCGAACAAGCCCGACACCCGATATAAAGTCGCATCAATCACTAAGGCGTTCACCTCCGTACTCATTTTGCAGCTGGTGGAGCAGGGGAACATAGACCTGGAAAAGCCGATCATCACATATTTACCTGAATACAAAGGGGACGGCGGAAACAAAGTAACCATAAGGCAACTACTAAACATGACATCCGGCATGCGCAATATGGATGAAAACGGGTCATCGCTCGAGGGAGTACTAAAGAACGGGCTCCCTCAATATCAGTTACCGAATACCTCCGACCAAATGCTCGAAAAATTTTGCAGCATGGAACTTGTAAAAGAACCGGGCAAGGAATTTGACTATAACAATGCTGATTTTATTATTCTGGGAAAAATCATAGAGAAGCTGAGTGGCAAAAGTTTTAGGAAGGTTTTAAAGGAAAAAATATTGACTCCACTAAGCATGACCAACTCTGGAATGATGGCTCAGGACACAATTGTAAGCGGTCTGGCAAATACTTATTTCTATAGGGATGACATCAAAAAACTAGTGCCAGACCTTCCCGCTTATATCGAAAACTGGTATGCTTCCGGGGCAATGTATTCCACAGTGGATGATATCCTTATGTTTTCAAATGCTTTGTTCGGTGGAAAACTCCTGAAACCAGAAACATTGAAACAGATGTTCGGCTCCGGCCTGGGCGAGTATGGCCTGGGTGTATGGGTCTATCTTGATTATAAAATCAACAATAAATTGTATACCATTATTAAAAGACCCGGCAGTATTATGGGTGCTCAGGCAATGCTTTTTCATATCATGGAAGATGACTCAACAATCATCATTTTAAGCAATACCGGAACAGTCAATATGGATGATTTTGCAGCAAAGCTTGCAGATAAAATTATGGAATAACCTCCGCATCAAATACTTATCCTCCCCCCGTCATCCTGAATTTGTTTCAGGATCCCGTTTGAGCAAGGTACCCTTGGTAAAAAATAAAACCCTGCAAATAAAATTATTGCAAGGTTTTTCTTTTACAGTATATACCAAAGTATACACCAGGAAGAATTTTAAAAGATCATGAAGCCGATACTAGCCTGAAAGGAACTAGGCCTTGCCTTAAATTCCTTACTCATATTGGTCAAAGCTCCTTCATATTTCAAATCAAGAGTTAATCTGCCAATATCCACACCCGCTCCTGCCTGATAACCAATGTTGGATTTGTCGAATCTCCGAAAGGATTGGGATGCCTGTTTCAAAATTGAAGCTTTATCGTTCAATACATAAGAATAAACACCACCACCAAAAATTCTGAAGGCTAGATCTTCGGAATTTAATAGCTTGTAACCAACCAATACAGGAACTTCAATACTGTTCCATTTGGCTTTTTGAGCACCAAAGCTGCCATTTTCAATCTTTGATTTTTTCTGGGAGTACAATACCTCACCTTGTAGGTAAAATTGTGAAATGTCTACCCGGGTAAAAATCCCTCCGTGATAACCCAGTGAATACTTAGCGTCAAGGTTACTCTTAGACAAGGAAAGATTAGAGAAATTTGCGCCTCCTTTAAAGCCAATATGTACCGGGCTTTTGCTTTGTGATTTTGTTTCATTAGTGATAAATGCAGTACCTATCAAGAGTAGCATTATCAGATTCTTTAATTTTAATTCCATTTTTATTTGTTTTTATTTTCCACAAAACAGATAAATTTTGCAACGCTACTCAAAATAGTTTGACCAATTGCGGCTATGTATTGACTGCTGGTTAATCTGCGGTTCCTCATCATCCTTAACTAGTCACCCGCAACCCTAACCCACCCGTCATCCCAAGGAACCGAGGGATCTCTTGGTTATGCAAATCCCTTGCTGCTGCTCCATGATCAAGAGATCTCTCCTATCGTCGAGATGACGACAACACCCTACAACAAAACACCGCCTAAAACCCAATCTGCAACCCTGCCGAAGCATAAGCAGACGCCTTAAAAGAATACCCTTTATCCTGAAAAATCGTCTTTAAACTTCTATTCGTTATTTGTGCAGTACGCGTGGCATTTAACCCAAAAGTGAGCGGTATAGAAACACGTTTCCCTATCCTTATTTCCGGACGTAATCCTAGAACAACATATTGGTGGGTAAATATTTTATCCTTTCCTTCCTGTTCCAATAAGGCCATCTGTCCATTAATCTCCGCTACAAAACTTAGTCTTAAGTTTTTATTGACATTGTAGCCTGCCGACATTTCAAGACCATCCTTCAGCGAAACCTTAACCCCATACCGCCCGGATGTGGTCCAATTGAGGTAAAAAGCCGGAAATAACATCGGGAATCCGAAAGAGTTATTGATAGCAAGACCACCCCCCAAATCCAGGTTCGGCCTCAAATGACGAATGAAAACAACACTAGCGCTAGCCAATGTATTTTTATACCTGATTTGCGACAATTTAGTGCTTGACATAAAAATTCCACCACCTATCCCCGCCTTCAGTGACCATCTATCATTTAACGGTCGCTGATAATTAAGACTTAAACCAAGATTCAAAATCTCATCAATAACCAATGGCTCAGTAAAATTCCTATTGTTAAGCTTAACATATGCCCCGCCTCCGCTAATAGACCACATCGTAGGACGATTTTTCTCATTTAGCTTCATCGATAGGGGAATGTTTATACCCCCCTGATACACCATTGCTGAACCTTTACTATTCCCTATCGTCTGACTAGAGTCGCCTTCTGTTACCTGATACTTTGATGTTCCGAAATATTCAGTCTTGAAAAAAACCTGCGCACTGATGTTTGTACAAGTCACACTTATAAAAACACAAATCAATAATAATCTCATAATTTTAATATATACAAGACGTTTTTTACGTCTGTTGAGACAAATATCCTGGGGATCCCGGCGCAACGAAAATAGTTTTGACCGATGGACGTTTCGCTTTGACGTCTGGTAATTGGCTATAGATTAATACCCTTAACTTTGTCGCATGACACTTTTGAAAAATTACGATCGGTTTGTTATCCTCATCTGGATATTCCTAACCATTGTCTTTGGCTTTCGATACATACCCGACTCATCTGTTCTGGAAGGGGGCTTGTTGGCATTATGCGTCATGTCCTGCGTATACCCATTTACAACATACTTAAGCAAAAACCTGTTGCAAAAAGCAATGAGACAAAAAAAGATGCTTTTGTTCGTTGGGCAGTTCTTTCTTGTGTCAGCCATATCTGCTTTATGTATACCAGCAATTCTTTATGGTTTTCTCTATTTAGAAGAAAGCGGTGTTTTCCCCCCATCCGAGTTATTATTGGGGAGGAGTCTGTTTGGCATAATGTACATCAATGCATTACTGGTGGCCTTATTCGTTAATTTTGGATTTTGTGGATTGAGGTTCTATGAGGAAAATATGAAACTGCATGAAGCTTTGGTTGAGTCCCAATTGCAAATACTTCATCAGCAGATCAACCCTCATTTCATGTTTAATGTATTAAATCACATTAACATACTAATGTTGGAAGATGTAAATCTGGCCTCTTCCCTATTAATAAAATATTCTAAAATACTTCGTCATCAGCTTAACAGCGAGAAAAACAGAATAGTAAGCATAGAGCAGGAAGTTCAGTTCCTAAAAGACTTTATTGATATAGAAAAAGTAAGATGGGGAAACGAGCTGACGATAAATTGTTCCTGGAAGGTCGAAGATAACGATAAGGAATTCCCCCCTTTATTATTAATTACATTTATAGAAAACGCCTTTAAACATGTGTCTCGTGGCATCTCAGAAAGGGCTTATGTAAACATAGATTTTGAGCAGGTAGCTAACTCGATTTGCCTGGAAATCGAAAACTCCAAATCGAATATTCAGCAGGAAAAAGACAGCGTTTCGGGGTTAGGACTAGAGAACATTAAAAAACGTTTAGATATTCTTTATGCCGACGATTATCGCTTGACAATCAAAGATTCTGAAACAACTTATTATACTAAACTGGTGATCAAAATATAGAATTATGGCAGAGATACTATCGAAACAAACAAATAGTCAGCCACTGAAATGCTTAATTGTGGATGATGAGCCGGTCGCAATTAAAGGGGTTGTCAACTTCATTAACCAGTTGGATTTTCTTGAGGTCGCAGATACTTGCACCTCTGCAATGAGGGCAACAGAGATATTGAAAGCAAAGGATATTGACTTGATGTTTCTGGATATTAACATGCCCATGCTGTCCGGACTTGAATTTTTGGAGTCGCTGGACAAATCCCCCCTCACCATATTGACTACAGCTTATTCAGCACATGCACTGGAAGGTTTTAGATTGAACGTTGTAGATTATCTGTTGAAGCCTTTAGAGTTTCAGCGTTTCTTTCAGGCAGCAAACAAGGCATTGGATCTGTTTCAATCTCGTATTGTATTACAAAACAGTAAGGAAGGGTCCGACTCAGATATGTATATAAGACAAGGCGATACTTTTCGGCGGATAATTTGGGAAGATATTCTATTTGTGGAAGGAATGCAGAATTACCTGAAACTGCACTTCAAAGATAAAACCTTTGTTATTCATCAAACAATGACCTCATTAGAGGAAATGCTCCCTAAAGATTCGTTCTTCAGAATACATGTATCATACCTGATTAACATCCGTAAAATTGACGCCATTTCAGGAGGCCGCGTTTTCATTGACGGAAAACAGCTTCCCATCTCACGCCACAGAAAAGAAGACCTGCTTAAAACAGTAGTATATGTTAAGTTAATAAGCAAGTAAGGTTTACTTACCAAGTCGATTTCCACGCCATAAATTCCTTCTGACTTACCCTATATCTAGCAAAGTTGCCCTCATGCAATGCCATAATTTCAGTTTCTACTGCTTCGGCGAACTGTGCCCTGTCTTCATTTGGTAATTCGGCAGACACTTTCATTATCAATTTGGAAGCATCTTTTGAATTGATGCCATCTATAATAATCTTACTGATCAAATCCCTTATTTCATTGCGGTATTTTAATTTGAGTGGATTAGGGTCACCAAGCGATTGACGGATTACCGAATATCTTGTTGCGGAACGTTCGTAGGCCCATAAGAAAACATCCTTTAGGAGGTCTATTTCATTTAACTCATAGACAGCCAGCATTCCCTGTGTATACAGGTCGTTCGGCACATCTATAAATGATAGCGGCGAAAGGTTCCCCCTAATTAAAGAGATATTTGCGGCAAGACGCGAAACACGTTTGTTTACGTCATCAAATGGCTGTAAATATGGTAAATGAACCATTATGAAAAATGATTGTTCAAAAGGGTTCTCTATTTGCCTGGCTTTTTCCAGCAAAATATCAAATAGTTCCTCAATCAGCTGAGGAATTCCCAACGGCGTATAAGCCGACCTACTAATCCCAACTGGGATAGAGCGAAGTCTTCCCGGAGCCTGAGGATCAGGCAATAAGTTATTCGCTAGCATCGCATGAAGGTTTAATAAAGTATATCTATTATAGCCAATTTCTTCGGCTGCCTGAACGATAAATTCAATTGCATCTTTGTGGTTAAGAATCATCTGTGCATCTTTAGCTGATTTTGTATCATCAGCCTCTCCCTGACTAATCAGGCGTTCAGTATCCAACAAGCTATAGGTATTGCCTTCCAATCTGCTGGAATTCCAGGATAAATCGATTAGCAAACGATTCATAATCTGTTGTGCATAAGTACCCGCGGGCTGTTCCGTTTTTGTGTCACCTAATTCGGCTAGTTTAGCTGTTTCCTTTTTAGTCAGATAACTATCGATATTTGGTCGGTAAGATTCTAGAAAATCACGCGAATAGCCGACAGGCTGCCGGGCTTGTATCGGCCCGGTTACCAGCTTTCGTATTGCCAGACTGCTCCTGCTGAGCGGTATTAAAATTTCTCGCTCTTGTGCTACTTCCGCTACAGTGTCATCAAGTGTGAGCTTGTAAATAGTTGAACGGGCATTGCCGGAAATAACAACATAGCCTTGCTTGGACAAATTCCCTAACCTACGTTGCATAGTCCGAAGATTTATCTCTGGATTGTATGCCAGTCGAATTTCCTCTATGCCCGCTCCATTAGGGAATTTTTTTAAGGCTATTAAAATTTCCTCGTGAACTGGACTTGCTATTACTTTCTTCATAGTATCGCGACAATTAAACACTAAATCGCGACAAATATACGTTTTATTTGTCGCGATACTAAGTATTGCGACAACATTTATTATTTATTGTCGCAATACTTAGTATCGCGACACGCATCAATATACTGCGGCTGCTATCCAAAAAGTTACTGTGATCTTAAACTCGTCGCCGGATTCATCATCGCAGCCTTCACAGACCTGTACCCCACCGTCAAAACCGCCACAGTCATATTTACCAGAATTGCCATCACAAAAATCCCTGCCCCAATACTGATCCGGTAAGGAAAATTCTCGAGCCAGTTATTCATCACCCACCAACCTAAAGGCGCAGCAACTACAAAAGCAATCAGCAGCAAACGGGTAAACTCCTTACCAAAAAGCCATACAATGCTCTGCACACTGGCGCCCAATACCTTGCGCACACCCACTTCTCTTGTTTTTTGAGCAGCCATAAATGAGATCAGTCCGTACAAGCCCAGACAACCGATCAGTATCGCAATACCGGCAAAAACCTGTATCAGATTCAATATAACCCGGTCGCGCTCATAAAACTTAGCAATCCTGTCATCCAAAAAATCATACTTATAGACATTATTCGGATAAGCCTTTGCCCATACATCCTTCATCGCAGCAAGCGTAGCATTCATATTCGCCATATCCACTTTTACCGCACAAGCGCCATAATTATCGCGCAAGGTGGTAATATAAAGCGCATCAATACCCTGGTGGAAAGACTTATTATGAAAATCCTTAACCACCCCTACTACTGTTCCCTTATATCCATTCATCACCGCTGTTTGCCCAAGAGCATCCTCATTTTTGGCCAAACCCAGCTTCCTCACAGTAGTTTCATTAACCAGAAACTCGCGCACAGTATCCGAAGGCATCAGGTTACGCCCTGCAAGGATTTGCAGATTGAACATCGAAGCATAGTTAGCATCTCCTGCTTTTGTTGATATGCCAAAATCCTCAGCCTTCGGCCGGGAACCAAACTGAATACTAGTACTAGGAGCAAATTCAGAGGCCGGCGCATCACCACAAAACGTCAGGCTTTCCACCCCCTTTATTCCCGAAAGTCCGGCTTTAAGCGAACTCAGTTTAGCAACCTCAT
>NZ_CAMLHF010000200.1 GCF_946479715.1 uncultured Pedobacter sp.
CATCGCCATTTAAAATCCTTCCAAAAGTAGCCCTGCTTGGCAGATCATAACGGAAACAAAAACCAGATACCAGCGAGAGGTTTTTCTCGCGGGCCTTTTTTGCCGCATCTAAAACCTTACGTATCCCCGGTACATCAACGGCAACAGGTTTTTCACAAAAAACATGTTTATCTGCGTTTATTGCAGCGGTTAGATGGTCGGGTCTGAATGCCGGGGGTGTTGTAAGTAAAACTACATCAACTCCAGAATCTATTAGCTTTTGATAAGCATCAAACCCAATAAATTTATTCTTTTTATTTACTTTAACCCTATCACCTCCAATTTCTACAAGAGCTGCATACGCGCCTTCCAATCTATCCTCAAAAACATCAGCGAGTGCAGTGATTATTACATCAGGATCTGCTTGCAATGCTTGCGCAGCAGCACCCGTACCACGGCCACCACAGCCTATTAAACCTACTTTAAGCTTAGACTTCGCTGAAGAAAACAATGGAGAAGCAAAGCCCGACTGATAAGCTAACGTACTTCCTACAAGTACCAGACCCGATTTCTTTAAAAATGATCTTCGATCTGTTAAATTTGGAATTGTAATTTTAGTCATAATATTAGGTTCATTTGTTTGGTTGTGTTCTCCCTGGCAGGAGTAGTTTCATTTTGTACTAAATTTATGTTAAGTTATTTAAAGATGGAATTATTCACAAAAAGATTACCTAAAAAATAAAGAAATTGCATGATGATGTCCAATTTCAGAAATTACAATCGTCATCTGTTTTTAACCATTAAAATTTAAGCAAAATGAAAGAGTTCTTATTTGTATTTAGAAATGATTATCAGGCTGTACCCAAAGGTTCTCCTGAAGAAATGCAGGCCGAGACTAAAAAATGGATGGATTGGATTGGCGGTATTGCTGCACAAAACAAACTGGTTGACCGAGGTAATCGCCTGGGATCCGAAGGCAACACTGTAAAACCTGGAAATGTAGTTACCGACGGCCCATTTATGGAGATAAAGGAAGCCATTGGAGGTTACACCCTTGTTAGAGCAGAATCATTAGAAGAAGCTACAGAAATGGCAAAAGGCTGCCCTATTTTTCAAAATGGTGGAAGTGTAGAGGTTAGAGCAATTAACCCTATGTAAGCTATAATCCTACGATTAGTTTAAAAAAATGAAAAGCCTTTGTAATTTGCAAAGGCTTTTCATTTTTGCACATCTAACCCATCAGTTTCATTATGGAACAAACAGAAGAACTAATACCGCATTTATTTAGAACAGAATACAGGAAATTAACTGCTGTACTAACTAAAATATTTGGTTTGGAACATATAGAAATTGCAGAAGATATTTCGAGCGATACTTTTTTGATGGCTTCCGAAACCTGGGGGATTAAAGGTTTGCCCGAAAATCCTGTTGCCTGGCTCTATACCGTAGCAAAAAACAAGGCAAAAGATTATCTGAAAAGGAATACGCTGTTTGATCAAAAGATTACGCCGCATCTCCAAAACAATAGCTCCGAAATTCAGGAATTTGAAATTGATCTGTCGGAACAGAACATTACAGATTGCCAGCTACAAATGATGTTTGCCGTGTGCCACCCATCTATATCATCTGAAGCACAGATAAGTTTATCGCTCCGTGTGCTCTGCGGCTTTGGAATTGATGAAATAGCAAATGCCTTTTTAACCAACAAAGAGGTTATTAACAAGCGATTGTTTCGGGCTAAAGAAAAACTTAGGCTGGAACAGGTTAAAATCGAATTCCCCAATCAGGGAGCAATTGAAGGCAGATTAGAAATGGTTCTAAGAACTTTATATCTTCTTTTTAATGAAGGTTATTATTCAGCTGGCAAAGATGTAACCTTAAGAAAAGAGGTTTGCTTAGAAGCGATGCGTTTAACTAATTTGCTACTTGAAAATAAAACAACAAACAAACCAGCCGTAAATGCCCTCATTTCGCTAATGTGCTTTCATGCCTCTCGCTTTGAGGCAAGGGTAAATGTAAAGGGCGAAACCATTCTTTATCAGGATCAGAATGAAAACCTTTGGAACGAAGAACTCATTATTCAGGGAGAATGTTTTTTAAACAAGGCTTCAGTAGGTAATAAACTTTCAAAGTACCATCTGGAAGCAGGTATTGCTTATTGGCATACCCATAAACAAGACACATCAGAAAAATGGGAAAGCATTTTGCAACTTTACAATAAGCTGCTTCAAATAGAGTACTCGCCAATTGCAGCATTAAACAGAACCTATGCCTTATCAAAAGCCAATGGTAAGAACGAAGCAATTGTAGAGGCGGAGAAGCTAAATCTAAACGATAATCATTTATATCATGCCCTCCTGGGCAATTTATATACGGGAATTGACAACGCTAAGGCACGGTCTCATTTTCAAAATGCTTTAAAACTAGCTAAGTCAAAAGCAGATAAAACGGTTATATCTAAAAACATAAGTGATCTTGGTTCAGATTAATGATTTAATTTTAATATTTTTAACATTCAAGGTACCTCATTTATCAAAAGCTGTTGTCCTTATTTTAAACTGTAAAACCTATGGAGCTATTAGACAGAAAATTGCCTTTTGTGAATGTATTATTTAAAGGCGTTGGCCAAATTATGCTTCAGGAAAATGCATTAACGGGTCTGCTTTTCTTAGCTGGCATTTTTTATGGTTCAATATTTATGGGCATCGGGGCAATTTTAGCTGTGTTCTCGGGTACCCTAACGGCCAAAGTATTGGGATATGATAAAAACGAGATTCAACAAGGCCTTTATGGTTTTAGCGCAACTCTAGTTGGCGTAGCACTTATACTTTTCTTTAAACCTGTAATGATTATCTGGGTAACTATTATAATTGGTTCTGCTTTAGCAACGATAATACAACACTGGTGTATTGTAAGAAAAATACCAGTATTTACCCTGCCATTTGTTCTTGTTACCTGGGTCATTATTTATTTCTTTCATCATATTTACCCTATTGCTGCCTCTGAACTGCTAACAGCTGAAACACACATTACCAATGATTTTACATTTGCATTGAGAGGTTTTGGTGAAGTCATTTTTCAGGGGAGTGCCATTTCTGGCATTATTTTCTTTATCGCGGTATTTATCAGTTCACCCATTTCTGCACTATATGGAATTGCCGGGGCAATATTAGCAGCTATTTTATCAGCCCTATTTTCTGCCCCAACAGCGTCAATTGAGATGGGTCTATTTAGCTACAATGCCGTTTTATGTGCCATTGTTTTTGCGGGCGACAAATCTAAAGACGGTGCCTGGGCAGCTGCAGCGGTAATACTATCTGTAGTTATTGCCTTCTTAATGAACAAGTTTAACCTTATTCAACTTACATTCCCTTTTGTAGCCGCTACCTGTATTACATTGTTTTTCAAAAATTTAAACCTTAGGCAAAGGCTAGAGCAAACTATAACAAACTGATCCTTATTTTCCCAACAGCAATCTTGCCTGTGTTCCCCATTGACCAATAAAAAGATCTGGTTTACCATCTCCGTTTACATCACCAATAGTGATTCCCCAGCTTCTGCCTACAGTAGATTCAGGAATAACCTCATTGGTCACTAATTTAAAATTCCCTTTACCATCATTTTGCAATGCCTGAACTTGCATCGGCTGAAAAGGGGGAATCTTGAGTGCGCTTAAGATAATGTCCGGATGCCCATCATGGTTGAAGTCAAAAATTGCTCCTGCATAAGTAGAGTATTCTTGCTTAGGAATCCTTTTTGCCGTTTCATCTTTAAAATTCCCTTTACCATCATTAATCAACAAACGAGCAGTAGGATCTTTCTCAAATGCACCTCCATTGCTTGTTAAGTTAAGAAATAGAATATCAGGGTGTTTGTCGCCATTTGCATCGAATACCAAGACTTCTCTCGTATGTAAAGGTACCAGTAGTTCCAGCTTTTCTGCATGTTCGGTGAAACGTCCCTTTCCATCATTAAAGAACAAACGATTGGGAGGAACCTCATTCCCTGCAATTAAATCCAGATGTCCATCGCCGTTTAAATCAGTCAGCTTAACTGATTGTGTTTCCCATCTAAGTGCAGGCAACCCTTCTTTTGTATAATCAATAAAGTGCCCAGGCTTTTCCGGGTTGTTTAGCCACAAGAAATTTTGAGGTGTAGGTCCGGTATTTCCAACAATAACATCCAATAAACCATCTCCGTTTACATCTCCAATGTCCAATCCATTCGCTTCACTTTTTGCCGGCAATCGCTCGCTCACATTTCTAAAAGTTCCATCTCCATTCCCTAAATAGAACTCGTGATTTTGATCATCTTCGGCAACGAAGATGACATCCAAGTTTCCATCTTTATCAAAATCCCCTGCACGTACGTGTTCCGTATCGTGCGATTCTTCTGCAAAAACGCCTTTCTTCCAGGTAAATTTTCCTGTACCATCATTCAGGTACAATCGGTTAGGCAAATTTTCTAACGCCAATATAGCATCCAAATACCCGTCTTTATTCACATCAGCCAAAACCACATCCAAAGCATGTGCTTCTGCATCTATGGGCAAATGGGTTAAGGTAACATCTTTGAAATACTTGGTTTCCACGCCCTGCGAACAGGCATTATTAATAACAACGAGGCTTAGTAAAGCCGCAATCGTATAGAATTTTCTGAATGGAGGAAGCTGCATAATTAAAGTTAATCATATTTTTTTATTCCATTCCCTGGTGCAGGCCACAAAAAAAGAAATTCAAAACAAAATGATTTTTCGTTAAAAGCTGTTTGTATTAAATCTAAATAAGAATACCTTTGCGGCAGTTTTAATCTTTACACGAACAATTTTATGCCAGATTCCCAAATCAAAACGCATGCAGAAAACCAATCTTCTTTATTAACATATAAATTATTGCTGATTTTATCAGTCTTGCTTCTTATTGTAACACCTATAATCTCATTTGCACAAAACAGCACTTCGAAAGCATCACTATCAGGTATAATTAACGATACTGAAGGCCAACCGCTGAAATATGCAACTGTTGCTGTAAGTGGTGGCAAAAGCACTCCAACAGATAAACTCGGAAGATTCCTGATCAAGGATCTTTCTGCCGGTGCTCATCGTATTAGTGTCAGCCTGGTCGGCTATCAGACTGTGGTCAAAGAGGTAACACTTACTGCCGATACCACCACGGAAGTTTCTTTTGTGCTTGAAACAGGAAATGCCCTTTCTGAAGTAGTTGTTACTGCTGGCAGAAAAGCGGAAAGCCTGAAAGATGTTCCCTCTTCAGTTACTATTCTTACTGCTAAAGATGTAAAAGAGCAGATAAATGTTAACCCTTCAGTTACCGCCATCCTTGGAAATACCGTACCAGGACTGGGAACTTCCAGCAATAAGGCAACCAATTCAGGACAAACCCTCCGTGGCCGTCAGGTATTGGTACTGATTGACGGTATTCCTCAATCTACACCACTTATGAACGGAAGTCGTGATATCCGTACACTTGATCCGGCAGCTATTGAACGCGTTGAGGTCATTAAGGGTGCAACTTCTATTTATGGTAATGGATCTGCAGGTGGTATTATTAACTTTATTACTAAAAAACCAACTGCTGATAAAACGTTTAGCGGCACCAGCAGTGTGGGGTTAAATGGTAACCTGGCACATCCATCAAATACAACGGGATACCGATTTTCGCAAACTTTTTCAGGAACGATAAATAAATTCTCCTACGTGGTCAATGGCACTTATAATTATACCGGAGTATTAAAAGATGCTAAAGGAAACGTCAACGCCCAGCCTGATGGACTTGGTGAGAATTCACTTTATAATACCTTTGTTAAGCTTGCTTACAAACCAAATGAGCATAGTGAAATTATTGCTTCATATAACCTATTTAGAAGTGTACAAAGCAGCGATTATATCAACGTAACCGGTAAATACGGCGAAAACCCTTCGGTTGGTAAAAAAGGAGATGATCCGGGAGAAGCCGCAGGTACACCGTATAACCACAATGCCTTGGTTTCCTATCATAATGATGCGCTACCCTTAGCCAGTTCTCTTGATGTTTCCGCTTATTACAATAGCTTTATTTCTATGAACAGGTATGTAGAGAAAGCAACGGCCTGGTACGGCCCAGGGCAAACCAAGATACAGTCGTTCAAAAAAGGTGTTCGCCTAACATTGAACACACCATGGAAAATGGGCGCTTTTGGCGATGGAGAGCTGACTTACGGACTCGATCTGTTAAGCGACAGAACCAATCAGATTCTTACCGATGGCAGAGTATATATTCCTGACATGAACATGCTTAATCTTGCACCATATGCCCAGATGAAGATGGACATAATGACCAATTTTGTATTGAAAGCCGGAGTTCGTTATGAGAATGCCCGTGTTAAAGTACAGGATTTCAAAACTATTGCCAGAGGCCCTAATGGCGAAGGGAGCATTGCTGTTACAGGCGGCAAGATTCCTTATCATACCACTACATTCAATGCTGGTCTACGATACAACAAATATGATATCTTCAATCCTTTTGTGAGTTTCTCTCAAGGGTTTGCTATAAACGAACTGGGTCGCATATTGAGAAGTGCAACCAGCAATACACTGGAAAGCATTGCCACAGACCCTATTATTACCAATAACTACGAGGCCGGTTTCAGCAGCAGGCTCGGCATTGTTAATTTAACCGCATCTTATTATATCAGCACATCTAAACTGGGGGCCAACCTTGTTGATGTTGGAGGGTTCCTTGTCCCTCAGCGCGAGCCGGAAAGAATCCATGGCTACGAAATTTCAGCCGATGTTTACTTTAGTCAGCAATGGACAGCGGGAGGTAGCTACTCTTATGTAGAAGGAAAAGCAGAACAAACAGGCGGCACAAAAGTATATATGAACGGCTTACGCATTGCGCCACCTAAAGCAACTGCTTATCTGGGCTACCGTCCGTTGAGTTCACTTGATGTGAAACTGTATTGGGTATATACCGAGGGTCGTGATCGTTTTGATGTGCGCTCTAATGGTTTATATGCAAACAGTGAGGGCCCGGTTAAACCGGTAAGTCTTTTCAACCTGTCGGCCGGGTACAGATTTAACAGTAAGTGGTCTGCCGGACTTGGTGTAGAGAATTTGCTTAATAGTTCTTACTACCCGGTAGTAAGCCAGTATCGAGCCATTGATGCAGAATATGTACGTGGAAACGGTGCAACCATGAGTCTGAATCTTTCTTATAACTTTTAATAATGCTGCGAAAACTCTTTTTCTGGCTGCATAAATGGCTGGGTCTGATTACAGGCCTGGTTGTTTTGATTGTTAGTATAACTGGTTGTATAAATGTCTTTTCGGATGAACTGAAAGAATACTTCTATCATAAGCGATATTATGTAGAAGCCGAGGGAAATCGCAACTTTTTAAATTTCAGTGAGCTGCGCAATCAGGCACAGAAGGCTCTTGGCCCGGAGATTAAGATTACCCGCTGCGAGATCTATCCCGCTAAAGGCCACACCTGGATATTTCGGGCATCGCTTACAGATAAAAAAGCCATCGGACACTGGAACTATTACAAGTATTATTACAGGGTCTATGTAAACCCCTACAATGGAAAAGTAGTATACGTGGAGGACTCGCGAAACGAATTCTTTCAACTGGTGTTGAACCTCCACATGAACCTGCTATTGGGCGACTCAGTTGGTGGCATGGTAACAGGAATTTCGGCGCTATGTTTTTTTGTTTTACTGCTAAGTGGTCTCATTCTCTGGTTTCCGCGGAAATGGAAGACTAAGGCCTTCAAAAAAGGGCTTGTAATTAAGCGTGATGTGGGAATAAAGCGACGGATCTATGATTTGCACAATGTATCAGGCTTTTATATCCTGATTCCAGCAATTCTGATCTGTGTAACAGGTTTGGTCTTCGCTTTTCCTTGGGCCGATCAGTCTGTTCAGTTCCTGGCTAATGGCGGAAAAGCTGCTGAAAAGCGGATTATTCCATTATCTACGCCCAACGACACCTACCATCCTCAGGCTACCGATAGCGCTATTACTCATCTTTTTCAGTTACATCCTCAAGCCGATATACTATCGATCCGCTTCCGCGAAAAGAATACAGATCCAATGGATGTTCAGGTACGCCTTGCCAAAAATCGAACACACGTGTTCGAATGGTATTATTTTGATCGTAACAATGGCAAACTGCTGATGAAGTATGGAGATCAAGATGTAAAAGGTGGCGAGAAATTCAGAAGCATGAACTACGACCTGCATACCGGAGCCTATGCGGGCATCCCAACCAAAATATTTGCTTTCTTTGTTTCGCTAATCTGTGCGAGCATGCCTATAACAGGCTTTTTAATGTGGTACAAAAAAGGAAACAAAAAGCGGTTAAGATAAGGCTCGTCAATTTAGTTAATTGCCATCTGCTAGTGAGCAAAACATTTTTTAACTTTAATCAAATGCTTATACATTATGTATGAGTCACTTTTCAACTGTAGTGAAAATCAAAGGTAATATGGATTCTAATGTAAAGATTATCAATAGCGATGAAGGAGAAACATTAGCCGTAGCTGGTGGCAATTACAGAATTGTAATCTCCGGTGACCAGACCAATGGCAACTATGCTGTTATTGAAATGACAGTTCCTCCAGGAGGTGGCCCACCGCCACACTCCCATCCAGAAACTCAGGAAATGTTCCATGTCCTGGAAGGAGAAGTGGAATTTAAAACAGAAGCCGGTAAGCAAACTGTCGGCAAAGATGGCTTTGTAAACATACCCTTTGGTGGGGCCATACACTGTTTCAAAAACATCTCTGAAAACTATGCACGCTTACTCTGCACCGTAGTACCGGCAGGATTGGAAAATCTGTTCAAGGAAATTGGCGTACCTGTACTGCCGGGCCAGACTCTGCCGATTCCTGAATTAAACGACAAGCGAAGAGAATTTTTAAAAGAAATAGATCTGAAATATAATCAGAAAACCTATCCAATTGACTTTCTAGGCTAATGTACTAGCATCCGGCACTAACCGCCACAGCATACAGTACATCACCCGAAACAAAGATCTTAAATAGATTTTCTATTGTCTATCGTAAACAAGCTTCCTTAGATTCTCGCCGGCGTCGACCTGGACAGCCATAGACTTGCCACCATTGATCAACTTCCAAACCTCTGTTACTTTGACATCCGGTTCCTTACCTTTGGTATAGAAGGATTTAAACGAGGTAACAATCATCGTTTGATCATCGTCTGCCCAGCTGGCCTTAGACTCCTCCCTTGATCTCCCGAAAATAGTAGATTCCCTTTCCTTACCATCGAAAATCAGCTTCTCTTCCTTTTTAACCGGCTCCCATTCAGGAGAGGAACTTGTTACGTGTACAGCCAGGACATCTTTATTTCCAGTAATGTTCATCGTATTTGAAAACACACGATCACCTTCCCCGAAAATACAGACAGGAAACGGCCCCGTAAAATCACTCTTCGGCTTATTTAATTTCCATTTACCAACAAAGGTTGCCTTATGAGCGCCATTTTTTTGTTGAGCAATTACAGAAAAGCAAATTACTACTACCAGCGTAAGGATCAGGCTGGATAAAACGTTTCTTCTATTTTTCATATTTTATCAATTCGATTCAGCGAATCTACTTTGATATCTTTCATTATGAAGGACTTAGATTGTAAATAAAAATGTAAATTTTGTAAATAAAATCTTGACATTATGCTTCATAACCGAAATCTCCTGTCTGGGAAACTAAATAAGCACTGTTACTCATATCCTTATTAGAGGCCCATGCAACTACGATGTAGCAATGCGGAGATTTTAAAAAGACGCATTTAAATGGGTTAAACACAGATTCTCCAACTAATCATTATTTTTTTGCTACGATTTTCACAAAGAGTTTAACGTCGTCCGAAATAGTCATATCACCAGACTTATCAAAGAACTTTGCTGATCTATAATCGATGCCCCAATCTGTTCGATCAATGATCAGTGTGCCATTCAACACGACAGTACCGTCCATTCCGTCCTTAAAATACATCTCGGCCGGAAAAGTAACTGCCTTCGTAAGACCTTCAATGGTCAGGTTCCCGGTAACTTTTATAGTTGCGACACCTTCAATGGTCATGTTCCCGTTCCTCCCTTCAGTTTTTCCATCATTCGCAGTTTCAACCTTCGTAATTGCGAATGTCGA
>NZ_CAMLHF010000201.1 GCF_946479715.1 uncultured Pedobacter sp.
TTGGCTTAACCATTTCAAGGTACCAGGCACAGAAATCATCCCATACCAATTTATAACAAGCCATTAAAGCTTCCGATAAACGGTATTGTTTAAAGTTATCTTCAATCTCTGCGAGTGCTTCGTTAAAGCGGTTTTCGAACCACAATATTGCCTGCTGATTAGGATTTTCAAGATTTTCATCAACCTCCCAACCTTTAACCAATCTGAAGGCATTCCATATTTTGTTGGCAAAATTACGACCTTGCTCACAATAGCTTTCGTCGAACATCAAATCGTTTCCAGCCGGAGAGCACAACAGCATCCCTACCCTTACTCCATCAGCTCCATATTTTTCAATAAGCCCAATAGGATCAGGAGAGTTACCTAATGATTTGGACATTTTACGGCCTAATTTATCTCTTACAATACCTGTTAAATAAACATTTGTAAAAGGCTTTTGACCCCTGAACTCATGGCCTGCCATAATCATACGTGCTACCCAGAAAAATAAGATCTCAGGGGCAGTAACCAGATCATTGGTAGGATAATAATAGTTAATATCTTTATTGTCCGGATCTTTAAAACCATTAAACACAGAGATTGGCCACAACCACGATGAAAACCAGGTATCCATTACATCTGGATCCTGAGTTACAAAAGGTGCCAATTGATGTTTAAAACCATGGATTTCAGTTTCCGTAAATACTCCGTCAATATCTTTAAGTTTTAAAAACTCATCAAGTGCTTCTTCTTTAGTTTTTGCTACAACCCAATTGCCTTTATCATCGTACCATGCAGGAATTTGTTGTCCCCACCACAGTTGTCTGCTGATATTCCAGTCCCTAACATTCTCCATCCAATGACGATAGGTGTTTACAAACTTTTCAGGAATTAACTTAACATCACCATCCAATACATCTTTCAATGCTGGTTTGGCCATTTCATCCATTTTACAGAACCATTGCATAGATAGTTTAGGCTCAATAGCTGCATTGGTACGTTCAGAAAAACCTACCTGCGATTTATAGTCCTCAACTTTCTCTAAATGACCTGCTTCCTCTAATAAAACAGCAATCTTTTTTCTTGCCACAAAGCGGTCTTCACCAACAAGCACAACAGCAAGTTCGTTTAATGTACCATCTTCATTTAAGATATCTATTACAGGCAACTTATGTTTAACACCCAATTCATAATCGTTCAAATCATGAGCAGGAGTAACTTTTAAGCATCCGGTTCCAAAATCCATCGTTACATACTCATCTTGAATAACAGGTATTTCACGATTGATTAGTGGCACAAAAACTTTTTTCCCTTTCAGGTGCTGGTAACGCTCGTCGTTAGGGTTAACACAAATGGCAGCATCTGCCATAATTGTTTCGGGGCGGGTGGTTGCAATGGTTAAAAAATCACCGGTTCCAGCTACTGAATATTTTATATAATATAACTTTTGATTTACCTCTTTACGTATCACTTCTTCATCAGAAACCGCAGTTTTACCAGCCGGATCCCAATTCACCATACGTACCCCGCGATAAATTCTTCCTTTTTTATACAAATGGATAAAACTATCGATTACTGCTTCTGAAAGATCATCTTCCATTGTAAAGCGTGTACGCTCCCAGTCGCAGCTTGCACCTAGTTTTTTTAGCTGATCAAGAATAATACCTCCGTATTTCTCTTTCCATTCCCAGGCATATTTCAGAAATTCTTCTCTGCTAAGATCTTTTTTGCTGATCCCTCTTTCTTTAAGCATGGCAACAACTTTTGCCTCAGTAGCAATTGATGCATGATCTGTTCCGGGTACCCAGCAAGCATTTTTACCTTGCATACGTGCTCTACGAATCAGTACATCCTGAATTGTATTGTTTAGCATATGTCCCATATGTAAAACCCCAGTCACATTTGGAGGAGGTATTACAATGGTATAAGGCTCACGTTCGTCAGGCTCAGAATGAAAAAAGTTCTTTTCTATCCAGTAGCTGTACCATTTGTCTTCGGTTGCCGCCGGATCGTATTTTGTAGAAATGCTCATTATTTTGAAAAAGTATCAGATTTGGCTGTAAAAATAAGAATAAAAAAGACAGATGCTATTCGCTTCCTCAAAATCTTGAAGGGAAGATTTTGCATGTCAGCTCATAACACTGACTTTTTTTGGAAAAGAGCAAGAGAAACAGAAGAGTAAGATGAACAATTCAATTTGATAAATCTCAACTTCATATAGGTTTACACTCCCTCTTTAGACACTTTATATTAAAAAAGATCAATGTACTTTGAGGACATGCAAAATCTTCCCTTCAAGATTTTGAGGACGAAAAGTATATCGATCTTTTTTAACCTTAGTTTCTTTACTTCAAGTTTTGCATAAAGTAATCAGTAACCTTTTGATACAAATGCGTTCTGTCTTTACCAATTACGTTATGCTCATGACCAGGGTAGATCATATAATCTACCTGAATACCCTTATCAACAGCTTTTTTAACGAAATCGACAGAATGTTGCTGTACTACAACCGGATCTTGCATACCATGAATTAACAACAGCTTTCCTTTTAGCTGATCAACCTTACTACTCAAATCTGTAGCAGCATAGCCTTCAGGGTTTTCTTGCGGGGTATCCATATAACGTTCAGTGTACATCACTTCATAAAACTTCCAGTTTATTACCGGACCACCTGCAACAGCGGCTTTAAAAATACCAGGATGTGTAACCATAAAATCAACGGTTCCAAAACCTCCAAAGCTCCAGCCAAATAGGCCCATATTAGCAGAATCAACATAAGGAAGCCCCTTCAGGTAATCTACAGCCTTCATCATATCTTCCATTTGCACGTCCCCCGCTCTGCGGAACATAGACTGTTCAAAAGCTTTACCTCTATTATCGCTTCCTCTTGTGTCAATTGTTAGTACCACATAACCACGCTCAGCCATATACCTGAACCAATAATCTCCGGCACCGGCATTCCATGAATTTAAAATAAGTTGAGCATGAGAACCGCCATACCAATACACAATAACAGGATATTTTTTAGTGCTATCATAACCTACCGGCTTGTATAAGCTACAATACAAATCATCACCACTGTTACTTTTTATAGTAAAGATTGATGAGTTTTCAGTAGCAAAGGCAGATAAAGGATTAACCGCTTTTAACAACATTTTAGTTTTAGCCGTTGCTGTTTCAATTAACTGAATTACCCTGGGCTGCTCCGGACTGCTGTAATTATCTATCACAGTATTTCCAGAAGTACTCACCTGTGTATTGTGTACAGCACGACCTTGTGTAATTCTATTTGATTTACCCGACTTTACATTAAGTTTATACAAATTACGGGTGATTGGAGACTCTTCAGTAGAAACATAAAACAGCTGATCACCCTTTATATTAAATCCTTTTACATCAAGTACCTCCCAGTTCCCTTTAGTCAACTGTTTTAATACTTTTCCATTTAAATCGTATAGATATAAATGATTCCATCCATCACGGTTACTTTGCCAGATGAACTTAGAAGGATCATTTTTGAGGAATAACATAGGGACTAAAGGCTCAACATATTTTTCATCCTTTTCTTCAAACAATGTTTTCACGAAATCACCGGTAACTGCATCATATTGATTTAGCTTCATGTGATTCTGTCCGCGGTTTAAAACGGCAATGTATATGTATTTATCATCCGGGCTCCATGTAATATTAGTAAGATACTGTTCAACAGGTTCACCTGTTTTAAGATACACCACAGCTTTGGTATCTGCATTATAAACCCCTACAGTTACCTCATGGCTCTTATCGCCTGCCATAGGGTATTTAATATTTACATTTTTTGCAGGTCTGGTTGTCCAATCTATGATCGGATAATCAGAAACCATGCTTTGATCCATTCTATAAAAAGCAAGAGACTTACCACTATTGCTCCAGAATGTTCCTTTTATTATTCCAAATTCATCACGGTGTACCGACGAAGCATAAACAATATCCTTACTCCCATCCTTTGTTACCTGATTCTGATCAGCGCCATTAGCCACAAACAAATTGAAATTATCCATATACGCGATGTAGCCGGCTTTACTTTCTTCTACATTAGTTTTGCTGGCAATTGCCGCATCTACAATTACTTTATAGGTATTCTTAGCAGGATTAAAAGCAACCTTACTTCCGTTTACGGTTAATATCCAATCAGGTCCCTGATTAAATTGAATAACAGGCATCGCCTTTAACGTATCCTTTTGGAGTGATTTTAATTTCTGATTTAGCTGGGCCAATGATAAGAACTGCTGCTCCTGCTGACTCTTAAAATTGCCACTCATCCATACAGGTTCATTCCCTATTTTTTTGGCATACACATAATTCTCTGTGCCATAAATAAATTGAATTTGAGAAAGATTTTCCGGAGCCAAAGTAGTGCGTGCATTACTCATTGCATCCTGAATGGTCAATTGTTTATCCTGGGCTATACCATAAAAAGCAATTGACAACAATTGAATACATAAAATCAGTTTTTTCATCAGTTGTTCTAAAAGATGATGAAGCTATCATGCGCTGCCCGATATTATTCATTTCGGTTTATATGATGCAGCACATGATGGTTTCATCGTATGAATAATAAGTTGGGGCCAAACTTATACAAAATATCGCAAATTACATCGTTGGCTTGATTACCTTTGATGTGTGAAAAACATCTTTATAGGTTTACTGTTCGCTATGTTGTGGGCTTCAGCATCTGTAGCTACAAAATTTGGCATTTTATCTGCGCCTCCATTGGTCCTCGCAAATATTCGTTTTTTCCTGGCTGGGCTTGTATTACTCTCATTTGGATATATATTTAACAAATCATATAAATTGCCTAATGCCGAAGAATGGAAGCATCTTGCAATATTTGGCCTTTTAAATACCACAGTTTATCTGGGCTTATACGTATGTGCAATGAAATATACTGCTGCAGGTATAGGTAGTTTAGCAACATCAACAAACCCACTATTAATTGTACTATTGTCTTCCTGGCTAATTGGCCGTAAACCATCAAAAGAAGAAATATTTAGTATTATAATAGGCATGGCAGGTATCGGAATTGCCACCTATCCATTGTTAAAAGATAGCAGTACAACGCTAATGGGAATCAGCTTATTGATGTTAAGTATGGTCTGTGTATCTTTTGCAAGTGTATACTATGCAAGAGTAAAATGGAAGCTTCCCAACATTTTGATCAATGGGTGGCAGGTGGCATTAGGAGGAATATTTCTGCTCCCGTTTACCTTTTTCTTTAGCGACTTTTCATCGATACAAATGGACAACAGGCTTATATTTTCTGCTTTATGGCTTAGCCTTGCAGTCTCCGTAATAGGGCTTATATGTTGGTTCTACTTATTAAAAATAGATACGGTTAAAGCTTCACTATGGTTGTTTCTATGTCCGCTTTTCGGCTTCTTTTATGCCTGGTGGTTAATGGATGAGCCTATTACCCTGTATACAGTTGCAGGTACTTTGCTTGTTGTTTTCGGATTGTATCTTGGCCAGAGAAAAAAATTAAGCAGAAGTATTAATAAGCAGTAAGCAGATTATACCTCACCAAACAATAGAACATATTTTATACCCCCTACACAATAAAATATGTTAAAATATGTTAAATAGATATAATTGACTTAGTCATGAAAGCAATAAAACTATTTTTCTTTACAGGTACCTTACTTAAGCGATTCAGCTTAACTAAACTCTACTACTGGTTTAACAAGTAATATTTTGAATAGACAAAATGCTTGTTAAGCAGTATTTATTACTTTTACCTCATTGATGTTATTATAAACACCACATGTCGCAGGGATTCTCCTGCATAGGTAAAGTGTTATAAAATCTGTTAACTAACTTTATGAATATTTTAAAACTAACCAGGCATATTGCTGCCTTAGGAATTCTTGCGACCGGCTATACGGCTAGCGCTCAGTCTCCCACAAAATTTATTGACCCAACCAACATGGATCTCAGTGTAAAACCTGGAGATGATTTTTACAGCTACGCCAGCGGCACATGGATTAAAAACAATCCTGTTCCTGCAAAAGAAACGCGTTGGGGCAGTTTCAATGTATTAAGAGATTTTAATATCAATGCTGTAAAAGGACTTGTAGAAGATGCTGCTGCTGATAAAACAGCTCCGGTAGGATCAGTAAAAAAACGTGTAGGTGATTTCTTTGCTGCTGCAATGGACAGTATAGCAATTGAAAAATTGGGCTATAGTCCAATTAAAGCCGATCTGGAAAAAGTTAAACAACTTAAAACTGTTCAAGATGTTTTGGACCAAACGGTATATATGCGTGTAAGCGGACTTGCTTCACCTATGTTTGGGTTTGGTGTTGGGCAGGACAGGAAAAACGTAACAAAATACCTTCCTCAGCTTGGACAAGGTGGCACTACGCTTCCTGATCGCGATTACTATTTGAAGGATGACAGCAGGAGTGTAAAAATTCGTGAGGCATATACAACCTACATGACTACCCTTTTTGGTTTAGTTGGCTACAAGAACACCGAAGCCCAGCAAAAAGCAACAACGGTAATGTCAATAGAAAAGAAATTTGCAGATGCACAAATGTCTCGTGTAGAAATGCGCGATCCATATAAAACCTATAATAAGTTTACTGTTGCAGACTTTAGTAAAACCACTCCATCTGTAGACTGGGCAAAAATGCTGCTTAAACTAAAAGTAAACGGTCAGGACACCATACTTGTTTCTGCTCCTAAATTCTTTGTGACTTTTGACGAAATGCTAAAGAGTGTTTCTTTAAAAGATTGGAAAACATACCTGGAATGGAATGTATTAAAAAATGCGGCTCCTAATCTAAGTTCACCTTTTGTGGCAGCAAACTTTGCTTTTAATCAGGTACAAAGCGGACAAAAAGTTCAGACTCCAAGATGGCAAAGAATGTCGCAATTAACAGATGGCACAATTGGAGAATTATTAGGACAGCTATATGTTGCCAAATATTTTAAACCAGATGCAAAACTCCGTATGGCGGAACTTATCAGTAACCTTAGAAAAGCATTTGAGATTAGGATTAAAAATCTGGATTGGATGAGTGCCCCAACAAAAGAAAAAGCACTTGCCAAACTAAATGCATTTGTTCCAAAAATTGGATATCCAGACAAGTGGAAAAACTATGATGGCCTGGTTATAAGCCGTGCTACCTATTTCCAGAACTTAAGAAACGCAGGTGCATGGGGATATAAAGAATCAATAGATCAATTAGGCAAACCTGTAGACCGTACGCGTTTCGGAATGACCCCACCAACAGTTAATGCCTACTATAGCCCAACAATGAATGAGATTGTATTCCCTGCCGGAATTCTTCAATTCCCGTTCTTTGATCCAAATGCTGATGATGCCGTTAATTATGGTGGTATTGGTGCTGTAATTGGACATGAAATGTCTCACGGATTTGATGATTCAGGAAGCCAGTATGATAAAGATGGTAATCTGCGTAACTGGTGGACTGATGAAGATAAGAGTAAATTTGATGCAAAAACCAAGGCTTTAGGGGAGCAATTTAATGCTTATACTGTATTGGATACCATCCACGTAATAGGAAAACTGACGATGGGCGAAAATATAGGTGACCTTGGAGGTCTTAATGCTGCATATACCGCATTTAAGTTAACTAAACAGGGGCAGTCGAATGAAAAAATTGATGGTTTTACGCCAGATCAACGTTTCTTCCTTTCCTGGGCACAGGTTTGGAGAGGTAATATTTTACCTGAAAGTGCAGCACAGCTGATTAAAACAGATCCGCACTCGCCAGGGCCTTACAGAACCATTGGAGCACCTGTAAATATGGATGCATGGTACGAGGCATTTGATGTTAAACCGGGTGATAAATTATATAAGAAACCTGAAGACAGAATTAGAATGTGGTAAATATAATGGCGCTTGCAAAAGCGCCATTAGTTTAGTTTTTTGCTTTATCATATACCAAATCGGTGAGTTGATCCAGCGATTTTAATATTCGATCCATATCATTCGGATTATTAATATCAATACCACAAAATGGGTTTCCACTAGCCTGAGACTGCAATACCATAAAAATTATACCAGCTACCTGTAGTGCCATTATAGCACGAAAGTCGATATCTGACTTTTCGAAATTCGGCAGGAGCAACTTAAAAACCTCTTCACCAAAAGCTTCTCGCTTTAAACCAACCTCCTTCATCAGTTTGCTTTTTTCACTGGTCTCCCAGATAACTATTTTCTGCATTTCCTCTTCAGTGTAAAAAAAACTAAGGTGAGTTTTTAATATCGTCTTAACCATAGGCCGGCCACCATCAATTTGAGATTCGGCCATAAGTCTTTCCATGTCTCCAGATAAGCCAATCCAATAATCTTTTGTCTTTACATAGGTTTCTATCAAATTATTTACATTGTTATCAAAATACCTATAAATCAACTTCTTATTGACCTCAGCTTTTTTAGCAATATTATTAACACCTAGTGCCGTATACCCCTCATTTTTAATAATTTCACCCACTGCAGCAATCAGTTTAAGCATAGTTCTTTCCTTATCTCTGATTGCGCCTGCAATACGTTTTCTGGGTTTCTCCATGGGCTAAAAATAAGAAAAAAATGTGTATGTCACCACTTTGCAAAATTCTAACAACTATTTTTGAGAAAGTTTTATATACCAAATAGCTTAAATTAATCATCTCTCATTATGAATTACGTACCTGAACCTTTACCAGATCTAAAAGCCATTAGTATTTCGAACCTGGCTGCAGGAGACATAATAGTCAATCTGGGCACCCTCCTCGAAATCATTGAAAATGAAGACTCTTTCTCCCTAGTTATAGATAGAATGGAACAAAGACAAGTCTGGAATTTTAATAAAACTGAAGAATTAATCATTAAATCCGACTAATAAAGAAGAAATCAAAATATTAACTCAACGCTCAACAATTCAAATGACCAGGAAGGAATTTCGGGTCATTTTTATTTAGCGAAAGTTCATAATCAATATCGTAAAGATATATTTTCACTTTTTTTTAATATTCGCTGTAACCTTTCGCACCATTCCTGCATCTTATCAATAACTAAATAAGAATCACAAAAACCATTCACATATTCGATTAATATGCTTAAAAGCGTATGTGGAAAAAGTATGCCATCATGAAACCTAATAAATACATTCTACTTCTCGCCATATTTGCTTCTACACTGACTTTTTCAGTCGCGAATGCGCAATCAGACAATACAAACGGAGAAATATCCGGTAAGGTGTTAGATGAACAACAAAAAGCATTTCCCTATGCTACCATTAGCTTGTTAAATGCCAAAGATTCAACCACAGTAAAAGGTACGCTTACCTCCGACAATGGGACTTACCAGTTAAAAGAAATTAAACAAGGTAATTATCTTATTGCTATTTATGTAGTTGGTTACAAAAAGGTATTTAAAGGCCCTTATTCTATAAGTTCTGACAAAAAAACTCACGACCTCGGCAATGTCCAATTGGCTACCGATTCAAAACAGTTGAAAGGCGTTGAGATTGTTAAACAAAAACCACTGATAGAAAGGCAGATAGACAAAACAGTTATAAATGTAGAGAATAGCGCATTGGCAGCTGGTAATACAGCTCTGGATATTTTACAGAAATCGCCTGGAGTTACTGTCGACAAAGATGGCAAGATTAGCTTAAAAGGTAAACAGGGTGTTACCGTAATGCTTGATGGTAAACCTACCTACTTATCAGCAGAACAATTGGCTAACCTGCTTAGATCTACAGAAGGAAATGCAATCCAATCTATCGAATTAATTACTAATCCTTCAGCAAAATATGACGCTGCCGGTAACTCGGGAATCATCAATATTAAGTTAAAAAAGAACCGGAACTATGGCACTAATGGTTCAATACTTGGAGGCGTTGGCTACGGCAGATATTACAAAGCAAATGGTGGTTTAAACCTAAACCACCGTGAAAAAAAGATTAATATTTTTGGTAATTACGACTATGGCCGCAACAAAGGATTTGGCAGCACAGATATTG
>NZ_CAMLHF010000202.1 GCF_946479715.1 uncultured Pedobacter sp.
GATCCGAAGGTAACTTTGATTTTAGCCTGTCGGCTGATAAAGCATTTCAACCATATGTTTATAATGAGGTTACTAAAAGTGTGATTATTTCTCCTGCCAGATTAAGAGATCAAAGGCAGAACACGCTTTACTGGGCTTTAAAAAACTATGCAAACTACAACAAAACCTTTGGTAAGCACAGCTTGGGAGCAACGTTGGGCCATGAAGCACAACGCTCAACTTATGATATGATCAGTGGTAGAAGAGATAACCTGAAATTAAATATTCCGAACCTGAATGCGGGTGATGGAGGCGATACACAGGATATTCAGGCAAACGCTTCTACCTGGAGTATGGAATCTGTGTTTGCCAGGTTAAATTATACGTTTGATAACCGCTATGCCATCAGTGGAACAATAAGAAGAGATGGTTCATCAAATTTTGGTGCAGGTCAGAAATGGGGAACATTTCCGGCAGTTTCGGCATCATGGACAGTAAGTAACGAATCTTTCTTAAAAGAAAATAAATATATAAACTACTTGAAATTTAGGTTTGGCTATGGTGAAGTAGGTGGGCAGGATGCCGGAGGAGGAAATTTGTACTCATCAAACATTACTCTTTTCGGAACTGCCCCCTTTGGTCCGGGTGGATTACCAGCCAACGTAGCCAATCCATTAATTACATGGCAGTCGGTTAATACCTATAATGGAGGTATAGACCTTAGCACATGGAACAAAAAACTGGAGCTAAGCGTAGATTTTTATAAAAAAATAACCTCTAATATGATCTTGCCAACTCAGCTTGGCGCTTATTCTGGCTTGGGTACTGCATGGAATGATATAAAAACTCCAATTACAAATGCGGGTAGAATGACAAATACCGGTGTTGATATCGGACTAACATCTTACAACATTCAGAACAACAATTTTTCATGGAAAACCAATATCATCTTTAGCAGATACAAAAACATCTTAAACAAAATGAATCAGGCTGATGCCACTATACCGGGTATGTTTGATGAGTACGGAACAAAATCTTTGGTAACGTTATCTCAGCAAGGCCGGCCGCTTGGGGCGTTCTATGGCTACGTTACAGATGGCTTGTTCAGATCGCAGGAAGAATTAAACAATGGTATCGATTATGGTTTGGCTGTAGCACCTGGTAGCTTATGGTTGGGTGATGTAAGATTTAAAGATCTTAATGGCGATAAGGTAGTTAATGATAAGGATGTTACTGTAATTGGTAATCCTAATCCTGATTTTACTTATGGCTTTACCAATACCTTTAGCTATAAAGGAATAGACCTTTCTATATTTATTTATGGTAGCCAGGGTGGCGATATTTTTAACTACAGTCGTCGCCAAACAGAGTCATTAAGCTCACCGTATGCCAACCAGCTTACTTCAGTTTTAAATAGATATAGCGCGAGTAATCCAAATGGCGATTTGCCAAGATACAACCAATGGCACAACAACAACTCCAGAATATCCGACAGGTATATTGAGGATGGATCTTACCTGAGGATACAAAACGTAGCATTGGGTTATAACTTGCCAAAATCTTTAATTAACAAGATAAAAGTAAACAATGCCAGATTTTATGTATCAGTACAGAATCTATACACATTTACAAACTATTCTGGTTACGACCCGGAGCTGGGTGCACTTAACAACAACATCAGGTTCATGAATATTGACAATGGTCATTATCCGGTTCCAAGAACATTTACAATTGGAACTAACATCGAATTCTAACCTCTAAAAATTAAAGTAATGAAAACTAATATTATCATCATACTTTTTGCAGCCGCTTTAGTTGGGGTTTCCTGTAAAAAGAGCTTTCTGGATAATCCCTCAGAAACGGGGCCAACAACAGAAAATTATTATACCACAGCATCCGAGGTAAACGGAGCTACCGGGCTTTTATACAATTCGGTATGGAACGACTGGTCTGACAAAGCTTTTATATCGGTAGGCGATGTTCTTGGAGGTACTGTAACCGGTGTTCAGGGCAATGCACAATACAATTCATTTTATAATTTTAACATACAAAGTACCGATGGATTGGTGATGGATACATGGAAGTCGTGCTATAAAGCTGCCGGACAAGCTTCGGTACTTATCCATGCTTTTATGGAAAAAAAGGGACAGGTATCTGATCCGGCATATCTTGATGTGGGTATTGCTGAAGCCAAGTTTATCCGCGGATTCGCTTATTTTTATATAGGCCGTGCTTTTGGTGATGCGCCAATTGTAGAAAATCCGGTTGAGCTAACCAAAGAAGGTGCACCGCTTACACCAAGGTATCTTCAAAAAGATGTGTTGAATTTTGCACTCGAAGACCTAAAGTTTGCAGAAGAAAACCTGCCGGAGGTAGCTACCCAGGATGGTCGTGTTAACAAATACTCGGCAAAAGGGATGATGGCCAAAATTTATCTTTACCTAAAGGATTACGAAAATGCCAGGGTAAAAGCCAAAGAGGTTATGGATTATGCTTTATCGACTCAAAGGATTGGTTTAAATCCTGACTTTCAGGGCATGTTTACCTCATCAGATATAGCCAACAAAAACAACAAAGAAATGTTGTTTTCATTAAGGTGGTTAGCCTCCATGGGATGGAATGGTGGAAACAGGTATATGCTTTATGTAGGGCCTCAACCGCTGTTAAAACCAAAACCAACCGGTGGAAATGGTTATTCGGCAGTAGTACCGTCGTTCGATATGCTAAATACATCAACAGGTTATGCAACAGGTGATTTAAGAAAGGGGTGGTCGGTAATGCAGCAGGGTTTTCATAACCCAAATTGGATTAATGATAATTTCCCTAATGGATTTACATATGATACTACAGGAATAACCAGCGATTTTAAAATTCAAACAGGAACTCGCTCCAGTATTCAGAAATATGTAGTAGGGCCTAACAGAAGCACTGAAGTAGTTACTTCTGATAGTCATAACAGCATCTCAACTTATATTTTACGCTATGCTGATGTACTGTTAATTTACGCTGAGGCTGTACTTGCAGGCGGAGGTTCTACCAGTGATGCAACTGCCCTGGGTGCATTTAATCAGGTACATAATCGTGCCGGGTTAGTAAGTGCAACCAGCATCACTCTTGATGATATTTTGCATGAACGTAAAGTAGAGTTTGCATTTGAAGGCGATTACTGGTTTGACATCCAAAGACAAGGATTTGCTAAAGCGCAACAGATGATAGCGGCACAAGAGCGTGGAACAGTAGGTGGCAACGGGCAGTTAACCAGTTTTAAAGCTACGCTTAGTTCGGCAAAACAGCTGTACCTTCCGGTACCGCAACCAGAAACAGTTATTAATCCATTGCTGCTTGAACCTGCAGTAGCTTATTATAAATAGATATGAAAACTATTAAAAATCTAAAGATATTCCTGCTGGCATGTATGGCAGGAGCATTAACCATAGCAGGCTGCACAAAAGAAGAGCAGTCGAACAGCAAAGCATCCAATAGTCCGGTGGCCAATAAGCTTGATCCGGAGAGGGCGAGCGGAAATACTGTACTCACCTTAACCGGAAGCGGCCTTGGCGATATGACCAGTATTGTTTTTGAAAAAGGGAATGTACCTGCTTCATTTAACCCGACGCTAAATACAGATAATGCATTGATATTTAGAGTGCCCGATACTGCAAATGGGGGTGCCCAAAACATCATTTTAACGAACAGACTTGGAGTTCAGCTAAAAGTGCCATTTAATGTTGTTGCATTGCCTTTGGTAAATACTGCCTCTAACTATAACTTTATTGAAGGCACAGAAATTACCCTGGTTGGAAACAATCTGGAGGACGTAACCAATATAAGTCTGGATGGCGCAGCGGCCGAGGCCAGTATCGTATCTCAATCCAAAAAAGAACTGGTAATTAAAATGCCTGCAACTATGGTAAACAGCGCAAAACTAATACTTACCAACTCTACGGGGCCAATTACTACTAGTCAGGTATTTGTGAATCTGGATAAAGCCTATAAGATCTTTACAGACGATTATGGTAATGGTTTCGAAAACGGATCATGGGGTCCGGCTTCAATATCAACCGATTTTGCCAAAAGCGGAACCAAATCCTTTAAAGCAGGATATAACAAAGGAAACTGGAGTGCAGATGGTTTTGCAAACTGGAATGGTGTAGCCCCTATGCCAGAGTATAATTATTTGTCGTTCTGGGTTAAGGGAGCTTCGGCCGACCATACACTTTATGTAACAGGCGATGCAAGGGCAGGCGGGTATGGAAATTCAGATAGAAGTGTTCCAATAATAGTGCCTGCTAATGTATGGACTTACTTTAAAATCCCGATGACAACACTTGAACTTTGGAAAAAAGGTCCGATGAAACAATTAGGCTTCTGGATAGAAGGCCCTGAAAAACAAGACGAAAGTTTTTACTTCGATGATGTGATCCTTGTAAAATAAAAACACACTTAAACCAATTATAATTTAAAAAGCCAGGTCATCCGACCTGGCTTTTAAATTTTAAACAAAACTCAGACGAGCTAACAAATTTCGATTAGAAATTGTGTATGATTTGACTAAGGTAAAACTATTTTATTAAATAGTCTACTAATTCTGTAGAATTAATATATAAATTATATATTTAGAAAGGATTATTTAAAGTAATAGATCCATTTATACATAATTAATTAAACAAATCATGGCAGAAAAATTAAATCCAACACAAACCGCATTAGGTGATGTTGCCGCAAGGCCTCTGGCTATTGCAACCCGTACTGTACCACAGGCATCATTTATTACTCCAAGATGGTTGCCTCATCTCTTAAGCTGGACGCCCGTAGAGTCGGGGATTTACAGAGTGAACAAAGTAAAAGAAGGGGAATCAGTTGATGTAGATTGCTCCAATAGAGATGAACGTGTATTGCCTAACACATTTGTAGATTATGTAGCACAGCCACGTGAGTATCTGCTTAGTGCAGTAAATACCGTGCTTGATGTCCATACCCGGGTTTCCGATTTGTATAGCAAACCTTACAACCAGATCAGTGAGCAATTGCGCCTTACTATTGAAGCAATTAAAGAGCGTCAGGAAAGCGAACTGATCAATAATAAAGAATACGGTTTGTTGCACAGCATTGTACCTTCTCAGCGTATTTCTACACGTTCAGGTGCACCAACACCAGATGATCTGGATGAGTTGATCACTAAAGTATGGAAAGAGCCCGGATTCTTCCTCCTTCATCCATTAGCCGTTGCTGCCTTTGGCAGAGAGTGCACACGCAGAGGCGTACCACCACCAACGGTTTCTTTGTTCGGTTCTCAGTTCATCACCTGGAGAGGAATTCCCTTAATCCCTTCCGACAAGGTGCCTATCGAAAATAACAAAAGTAAAATATTGCTCATCAGAACAGGAGAGAGCCGTCAGGGTGTGGTTGGTTTATATCAACCAGATCTTCCCGGTGAACAATCTCCTGGTTTATCAGTGCGTTTTATGGGCATCAATGAAAAAGCAATTGCTTCTTATCTGGTATCTCTTTATTGCTCTCTGGCAGTTTTGGTTGATGATGCCATTGCTGTACTCGACGATGTTGAAATTAATAAATATCATGAATATAAATACTAGGTTATGAGTGGTACAATTAATGGTCCGAATGGACTGCCAGATGTACATCTCTTAGAGAAACTGGCAAATGAACTTTTTTTCTCAGCCCCCGGGGGGCAGGATAAACCTCAATCTTCACCTTCGGCAATTAATCAGGGAAATTCTGTGGATCTGCTGGATCCACAAACAAGTTTGCCGGATGCCAACAACCTGGGGCTTGGCCATGTGCCTGCCTCCACACATGGAAGCGGGGGGATTTCACCGGGTGTTAAATCAGCGAATGCCCTGCCATTTGAAAACGATAGACCCTTTGAGAAAGAATTGAGCAAGGCCCTGGCTGCAGTTAATGTTTACAGTCCTTCTTCCCAATTGCCATTTACACCTTCAGCAGTTTTGGGAGAACATTCATATTATTTCTCTTCTGCAGAAAAGCTTGCCAAAGGAGACTATCGGGGAATAACCGGCCAATCTTACCCTGCATTTAACGTAAACATTGTTCGTAACGATTTCCCAATCCTTTCAGAGTATGTAAACGGAAAACCCCTGGTTTGGTTGGACAATGCTGCAACCACCCAAAAACCGCGACAGGTAATAGAAAGGTTAAGTTATTTTTATACACATGAAAATTCCAACATACATCGTGCTGCCCACGAACTAGCTGCCCGTTCTACCGATGCTTATGAAGCAGCAAGACAGAAGATACAGCACTTTATAAATGCCAGATCAGCAAATGAAGTGGTATTTGTACGCGGAACAACTGAGGCTATAAACCTTGTTGCAGATAGCTGGGGTGCCCAATATTTACAGGAAGGCGACGAAATTATCATCAGCCATTTGGAACATCATGCCAATATAGTTCCCTGGCAGTTATTGGCCAAAAAGAAGAACCTAAAACTAAGAGTGATCCCGGTTGATGATGATGGTCAAGTTATTCTTGATGAATATGCAAAATTGCTGAATCCAAGAACAAAGCTGGTTTCTTTCACTTTAGTATCTAATGCATTGGGAACGGTAACCCCTGCAAAGACAATTGTAGATATGGCTCATGCTGTGGGAGCAAAAGTCCTTGCCGATGGCGCACAGTCTGTTTCTCACATTCGAACGGATGTACAATCACTTAATGCAGATTGGTTTGTGTTTTCTGGTCATAAAATTTTTGGACCTACGGGTATTGGCGTATTATATGGTAAGGAGGAATTGCTGAACAGTTCACAGCCTTATCAGGGTGGCGGCAATATGATTAAAGATGTAACTTTTGAGCATACCCAGTTTAATCCGGCACCTTCACTTTTTGAAGCAGGAACAGGTAATATTGCGGATGCAGTTGGTTTAGGCGCAGCAATAGATTATGTTCAAAAGATTGGGATTGATAACATTTACAACTATGAGCATTTTTTGTTAGGCTACGCAACAAAGCAGTTACAACAAATTCCAGGATTGCGCCTAATTGGAACGGCAGCTAATAAAACGAGTGTGCTTTCATTCGTATTAGATGGATTTACAACTACTGAAGTTGGTGAGGCATTAAGTAAAGAAGGTATTGCAGTAAGATCCGGCCATCATTGTGCCCAACCCATTCTGAGAAGGTTTGGACTGGAAGCAACGGTGCGACCATCTTTGGCATTCTATAACACCTGTGCAGAGATTGATAAACTGGCTGATACGGTTAGCAGCTTAAAAAGCGGAAATCAATTTCGTGTAAGCTAGCAGACCTGATTGAGGCTGGTGTATAGGAAAGTATGCCAGCCTCAATTATTATTTGGCTAAAACTACTATATTAGCCGAAGCAAGCAAACTATTAAATGGACCATCCTTACAAATCAGAACTTTTAGTAAACCTAAAAGCACATTATCTTGGCCGTAACTGGCGCTCAATTAGCTATTTTGATACTAAAAGAGATGAGATTTTATTTGTTTTACCTGAAACGGATGATGTTAGCCATGCACTTAACAATTTGTATGAGGTTTTGGGGACATTGCCAGAGATAGATCACCCTAAGGAACGTGTAGTAATTAGTTTCTGCTATGAAAACGGCGATTCATACTGTTCACGTTTAATCAATCCCAACAAACAGGACGAAATCAACCTTGCTTTGATTGGCTACCGTCCGGAACGCAAAATCCGCCCTGAAGAACTTCAGGAGATGGAATAGTAAAGCTTTCTCGTTCAAAATGTTACGATAGTAACGGATTATATTTCATAAATTAGAGTACACACAAATAAAACTCGCTATGAAATCTAAATTATGTTTTTTCATACTGCTCTTCTATGGGCTGTATGTTCAGGCTCAGGAGCAGCCTGATTTTCAGAAAAAGGTAAGGTTTGGTATTAAAACAGGCATTAACGGTTCTCTTTTTACGCGCAACGTAACGCCCACAGCCAACTCCAAAAGAACCGACCTTAGTTATTTTAACCGCTATTTTCGAGCCTCTGCACTTGCCGGATTAACTGCTGATGGGCGATTAACAGACCGCATTACACTTGGTGCCGAGTTGCTCTTTAATTCCAGAGGGATGGTTTACAGAGAAAAGAACAATTATGTAATTATTGTTGACGATGATGGGCAGGAGGAGCAGGCCTATAATAACTATAATTTCAATATTGATTATGTTGAATTCCCAATCTTGGTCAGCTACAATTTTAAACCAAGTGCATACAGGCTCTTCTTATCGGCCTATGCCGGCATGGCACCAGGAATTGTTGTTAATTCAAAAACAAAATTAAGATATGAAGATGGGGTAGATGGTGATGGAGGCAGAGGCCGAAATGAAACGCTGCCTTTAAAATATGTAAATCATTTTAACAACAGCTTGCTTGCAGGTATTAAAGTTGGCGACAATACACCATTTAAAGTTAACCTTTATGGCGACTTTAGGGTCAGTTATACAATGTTGCCGGTTTTTAACCGCTCAGTATCTGATCAAGGCGATAACCTGGATACCCGAATGCTTACCTTTTCTGCAAGTCTTGGTGTAAGGTTTTAATTAGCAAAGCAGTCGTTATCGTAGTTTTACTAGGGCCTTACTAGGGCGTTGATAGGGCATTCCCAGGGCCTATTGCCCTATCAACGCCCTAGCAAGACCCTAGCAACGCCCTGTCAAGGCCCTAGGGCCAAAAGTTTGATATAAAAAATGTATATTTTGCTGTTCTAACCAAATAGATGTCTAACCCTATTGCTAATAAAATGTTATATAAAAGAATACTTACTTCCATTTTTATAATACTTTCCAGTTTTGGCCTGCAGGCTGCAGATAAAAAACCATATGAGGCCGATCTTATAATCTATGGTGGTACTTCAGCAGCGGTAACAGCTGCAGTAACTGCTATAAAACTTGGTAAAACAGTTATTGTCGTTTCTCCCGATGTTCATCTCGGAGGCTTGTCATCCAGTGGATTGGGTTTTACAGATACCGGAAATAAAGAAGTGATAGGAGGCTTGTCCCGAGATTTTTATCATCGGGTTTATCTCCATTATCAGCAAGATATGGCCTGGAAGTGGCAAAAAAAGGAAGAATATGGGAATAAGGGGCAAGGAACACCTGCTATTGATGGCAAAGACCGCACGATGTGGATATTTGAACCACACGTTGCCGAAAAAATCATGGAAGATTTTATCAAAGAAAGCAATATTAAAGTTTACCGCAATGAATGGTTAAACCGCGAAAATGGTGTAGAGATGAAGGATGGTAAAATTACATCAATCACTACCTTAAGTGGTAAGCAATTTAGTGGCAAAATGTTTATTGATGCTACTTATGAGGGTGATCTGATGGCTGCAGCAAAGGTTAGCTATCACGTGGGCCGCGAAGCAAACAGTGTATACGGAGAAACCTGGAATGGCGTGCAAACAGAAGTGTTTCAGCATGGCCATCATTTTAAAACAAATATAGATCCATATAAAGTTCCCGGCGATAAAAACAGCGGACTACTAGCTGGTATATCTGATCAGGAACCGGGAATAAAGGGCGAGGGCGATAAGAAGTTGCAGGCATATTGCTTTAGAATGTGCCTCACCAATAAGGCAGAGAACAGAATTACATTTCCTAAACCAGATAACTATAACCCTGCAAATTACGAATTGCTGGCAAGGGTATTTCAAAGTGGATGGAAAGAGTTGTTTGATAAGTTTGATGACATCCCTAATCATAAAACAGATACCAACAATCATGGCCCGTTCAGTACCGATTATATTGGCATGAACTACGATTATCCAGAGGCTTCATACGAAAAGCGTAAGCAGATCATTAAAAACCATGAAGATTATCAGAAAGGATTAATGTATTTCATGATCACAGACTCACGCGTTCCGGCAGATCTGCAAAAAAGACTGCAAACATAGATCGGAAGAGCACACGTCTGAACTCCAGTCACTACCACAGATC
>NZ_CAMLHF010000203.1 GCF_946479715.1 uncultured Pedobacter sp.
TGAAGAGATGGTGAGTAACATGCGTCCCGGCAGTGTTGTGATTGATGTAAGTATAGACCAGGGAGGTTGTTTCGAAACTTCTGAAGTCACAAATCATAAGGATCCTGTGTTTAGAAAACATGATGTAATCCATTATTGCGTCCCTAATATTGCTTCAAGAGTACCTCGCACAGCATCTTATGCCCTCACAAATATATTTACACCAATTCTGGTTGATATAGGTGATATGGGAGGCCTGATGAATGTGGTTTGGAGCAAGCCGGGCATTAGAGAAGCGCTTTACATTTATCAGGGACACTTAACCAACAAAGATCTTGCTAACATGTATAACCTTCCATACAAAGACATTGAGCTGCTTGTAGTCTCAAATCAATAGCTCTGAGCATGAAGAAATACCTGTACCTGCTACTGCTTTTCATTTTTCCGTTACTTACAGAAGCACAAAAGCTCAATACCAATCCTTACGGATTACAGGTCATCAATTCATATGAAGATTACCGATCATCTTATACTAAAGATCCAAAGAATGAACTAATAGAAATCAAAAAAGCAATTCCGAATATTAAGCTCGACATCAAGTACGCCACTAAAAACAATTTCATGAATCAGGTGATGTACAAAGAGGCCCGGGCTTTTGCCAGGAAACCTGTAGTTGAACAGCTAAAAAAGATACAATCAACCCTCAATAAAAAAGGCTATGGCTTAAAAATTTTCGATGCATATCGGCCATATGCCATTACACTTGCTTTCTACCAAAAAGCTAAAGACAAAAATTTTGTCGCTAACCCTAAAAAAGGATCTAAACACAACCGGGGCTGTGCCATAGACTTAACAATTATCGATTTAAAAACGGGAAAAGAACTTCAAATGCCGACACCATATGACAGCTTCGCCGCCCAAGCCTCGCCATCCTGTTCAAACTTGCCAGTCTCAGTAATAAAAAACAGAACATTACTGATAACAACAATGCAAGCCTATGGATTCCGTGTAATCACAAACGAGTGGTGGCATTTTGATTTCGTCGGATGGAAAAAATATCCCTTAATGGATATCCCATTTGAAAAGCTATAACCTTAAAAGTTTTCGTGCACGTAAGTTATAATTTTGCCCATCTCATTTCTCACTCCGGTTGTAGACGAAACAAAATTATTGTTCATAAAAGAGAACAGGTACACCCTGTTTTTTTTGGTTACAACATAACCGCTCTGACAATGAACATTCGATAGTGTTCCTGTTTTGCCAAAAACAAAGGGATCATTGGTTTTAGGATAGGCATTTTTTAAGGTTCCGATCTTCCCTCCGGCCGGGAGCATCGCAAATAGTCTCTTTTGATCATTCACCTCTTTGTAAATAAGCTCAAGGAGCTTAACAATATCCCTTGGAGTGAATAAATTATACCTCGACAGGCCTGAACCATCAATCCATACGGGCTTGTCTTGTAGCTCCTTTAAATAGGTTCTTTCGATGTGCTGGATTGCAGTCTCTGCACTCAAATTCTCACCAATCTGATTGGAATATACCAGAAGTAGCTGTTCGGCAATAAAATTGTCACTTGGAACCATCATCTCTTTAAAAACAGAATCCGATTTTAAAGAATACAAAGTTGATGCATTGGCTGGCATATTCATTTTAACTAATTCAACCTTTTTTCCAAGGGTATCCGACAATAAGGCCACCGTTGTTTGCAAACTAACTTTATATGGCACAGACTGCTTATAACCCAGCGGCACAGTTACTGGGGGATAATTAAATCTATTTTCATTGAAATCCCTCTTTACAATAAAAGACGTGTCTTTTATTGAAGAATCCTGGCCTACACAATCAGCAAACAATGTAGGCGAAACCTTCAATTTACCATTCTTTTCATTAATTTCAACCAGGTTCCCCATAATCGGGAGCTCATTAATTTCTGCCTGATAATAGTCATTGTAATCATCCCATTGCCAACCCTTTCCATAAAAATCCCCTTTGTATCTTCCATACGCAAAAAAGAGTTTCTTATTTGTAGCTTTCAGGAAATCGAAAGCCTTGGTTCCTTTTAACTGGATTTGTAAAAAAGAGGGGTCTCCTGTCCCCCAAAATATAAGGGAATCTCCACGCTCAACATACCGCAAGGCGGGAATTGAATCCGGGGTCATTTTTAGTCCCCCATAAAAAGTAAATAATTTAGTATTTGATGCCGGAGTAAAATATTTATCAGCGTTACTTTCAAACACCATTTTATCCGCAGACATATCGTATAAAGCAAACCCAACATAGTGTTTTTTTAGCCCCTCAGACTGTTTAAAAAGACTATTCACCTTTCTGGCCATACGCCGATCAATAGAGCATCCGCTTAAAAAAAAGCCTCCACAGACAACCAATAAAAGAAACAAGCTTTTAATTTTAAATTCAGATCTACACATACTGACTACTAATTTATTAAATTAGTTCAATGAATTCGCTTATGCGTACCGTTAATTTCTTTTTCTTAAAAGTTATTCTGATTTCCATAATAATTGGAATTTGCTGTGCATATGCCCTAAAAGCCCAACAATTTAGTTTTCATGGTTCTCGTACAAAAAGCGCTGTCAATTTTACCCTTATTCGGAACTTAATTATTATTCCTTTGTACATTAACAATAAAGGGCCGTATAACTTCATTCTAGATACCGGTGTAGGACCATTAGTAATCACAGATACTACAATTGTCAAAGATTTAAACCTCAAAGATCTACGTCCTATTAAAATAACCGGCCTCGGTAAGGGAATAGAAATCGACGCTTTTCTTACCAATGAACTCTCAGCTAAAGTAGGTAAAGCAAGCATCGATTACATCCCTGCAGCAATATTAAAAACAGATATTTTAGGTCTCTCAAATTTTATGGGCATCAGAATTTATGGCCTTTTGGGTTACTATTTCTTCAATAGCTTTACCGTCGAGATTAACTACTCTTCTAAAAGAGTAATCTTTACCCTGCCGGGAACTAAAAAGAAAATAAAAGGAGATATTGTTCCCTTGCAAATAATCAACAACAAGCCCTATATCAACGTAGAGCTAGACACCAAAGAATTGGGTATAATAAATGCAAAAGTTGTTGTTGATAATGGTGCCAGTCATGCCATTTCACTTGAAACCTTAAATGAAAAGCCCTTCCCTGTTCCAGCAAATTCAATTCCGGCAAATCTGGGAATTGGATTAAGTGGCCCAATTAGCGGAAATGTTGGCCGTGTACCTAAAATAAGGATAGGAAACTTCGTGTTAAAGGATGTTATTTCTTCCTATCCTATTTATGATGATGTAGCGGCAAAAACGTTTATTTTAAACCGCAATGGGAATCTGGGAGCCGATATACTAAGTCGCTTCAATGTCACCTTTGATTATGCAAACGAAATCATGTATCTCAAACAGAATCAATCCTTCAAGCGACCATTTGAACACGATATGTCGGGTATTGAAGTCTATGTTGAAGAAGACCCAAACAAGAGATATTTTATTAGCAGAATTGAACCCAATTCTCCCGCCCAGCTGGCAGGAATACATGAAGGAGATGAAATTATATCCATCAATTTTTCTAGCGCCAAAACCCTAAACCTTAATGACATCACCAAAACATTACGTTCCGGAGATGGCAGGGGCATTTTCCTTTCTATAAACAGAAATGGGGAGCTGCTTATCAAACTTATAAAATTGAAGAAACGGATATAAATATTTATTTTTACAAATATGACGAAGATACCCCGTTTTAAACTACTATTCAGCTTAATCTTACTCACTACATCTTATGCCTGCAATAACCCTAAAGAGGAGAAAAAAGTCGTAAAAAAGCTTTCATTTGATTCAATCATTGGAATTAAATATCATGAAGTAAAGCGCAGATTTGGCAATGGCCTTTCTTTTAATGAAATGGGGTTCCAGCAGGAACCATCATGGATCATCCAGTTTAAATCAAACGACACGGTGATGGCTTACAGCCCTCAAAAGAAAAAGATGCAGCCTTTTTTTCTAATGTTTGATCATGGCGATGTATATAATTTTGCAAATGAATATTTTCGTATAAAAAAAGTAAGCAAAGACAGCCTTGTGTTTCAAAGGCTTGATGTTCAAAAAAAGGTAATCTCGAAAGACATCAGGTCTGATGTTAACATGACTTTTTATTCCGACAATTATTTAAAAAATGTAATAAAAATAACTGCCGGGGAGATACAAAAGCCTTCTAAAGCCGATACACTTTATGTTGAATGGCTCTCTACAAGATCAAATCGTAACCCGAAAAATTTAGATAGCGCTTTCGCTGGCCGGCAACCTGTAGCGTTTACCCCTGTAAGCAAAATCATTAAAGTGAAAAAACTTACAACAGTTGACCCTTTTATGCGCAGAACACAATCCTACGATTATTTGTTCCCCGAGTATCGTATCGACATTGATAAGGCTTACAAAGACTTTGCATACGGATTTAATGTGCTTGTAAATGCCAATGGCAAGATGTATTTAACTTCATTTGGAAACGTTTTGCCAGAACACAAAGAGGCACGAAAAAAGTCATTAGAAGCAATTATCAACGTCTATCTCCAAAATCTACTGAAGGTTACACCGGGAAAAACACTAGGAATACCCCACTCAAGCGAAATTAAATTGGTTGTTCAGGGCAAAAAAGACAATAAATGATGCTTTTCGCATTTTATATTAATCAAAATATAAAGCACTTGCATTTTAATAAAAAAATAATATGTACATTGCACACTTAATTTTTAATAAATAATACAATGCAAGAAGGAACAGTAAAATTTTTTAATGTAACTAAAGGTTTCGGATTCATCATTCCAGCAAACGGAGATAGCGAAATTTTTGTACATTCAACAGGCCTTATCGATGAAATTCGTGAAAACGACAAAGTTGAATACGATGTTGAAAGCGGTAAAAAAGGGTTGAATGCGATTAATGTTAAAGTAATCTAGATTATTAAAAACATAAATTGTACAGCATCGCAGATAACCTGCGATGCTTTTTTGTTTTATAGCCTTTTATTTATTCTCGGTCTGTGTTGCCTTGATGGTCTCAAAAGCCAATTCAGGCTCGTTCGTAGTTATAAACTCCACCTTATTCTTAAGCAGCCATTTCATATCCTCAGCATTATTAACGGTCCAGGCATTAATAGTTAAGCCCAATTCTTTAGCCTTAGCAAACCACTCTCCTTTTTGGTAAACGCTGTAGTGATAATCGGCACCATAAAATCCATCGGCTTTAAGTTTATCTAAAGACGCGTCTCCATTCAAATAAGCCACCTTGGCTTTAGGATCCAATTCCAAAACTCGTTTCAGAACATCATAGCTAAAACTAATGTAATCAACCCATTCTTTCGCTTTCAATTTCTTAACCATTGCAACTGCACGATCAGTTAATTTCTGGTCTCTTTCCGGATCCGCTTTCGAAGGTTTTATCTCCAGAATTAGCTTCATTTTCTTCTGCTTTATCCCCTCTTTTAAATACGCTTCCAGAGTAGGAATATTTTCGCCATTTGGATGTTTTTTGGTCAAAAGCTCCTTATACGTTACTTGTGCAATATGAAGTCCATAAAAATCAGGATCATGGTTAATTACCAGAACGCTATCCGAAGTCATATGAACATCGAACTCAGAACCATAACAGCCCAATCTTATCGCTTCTTTTAGAGAGGCAATAGAATTTTCAGGTAAATTATTCTTTTTCCATGCCCCACGATGCGCAATAACAGGGTTCTTATTCCATGAACTTCCTTTAGCAATTGCTTTAGGCTGAGGATCAAAACTTTTCGTAAATACAGCCATAAGGGTAATGACTAAAATTGATGATTTCATAAATATACTTTTTCTAAAAATACTCGTTAAATGTTTATCTGAACGTTTTCTTAAAGTTATTTTTTAACTTTATTACCCATTCCACTGTTTTAATGAATAACAATTACGCCATTTTAATAGCTAAAGTTAATGAGTTTACGCAAAAGTTTTATCTAAATAAGCTATTGCGGGGATCTATCTATGCGGCAGCTTTGCTTCTTTTGGGTTATCTTTTCCTCTTTCTGTTTGTCTATTATGCAAACCCTGGCGTAGGTACTAAAACCGTCCTTTTTTTCTCATCTATCGTATTTTCAGTAGCAGTAATATCATTTTTCATTATAAAACCGGCCCTTTCTTACTTCAAACTCAGCAAAAATCTAAGTATCGAAGAAGCGGCTACATTAATTGGCGATCATTTTTTTAATGTAAAAGATAAGTTACTAAATACCCTTCAGCTTCAGGCGCTTGCCAATCAACACCCAAACAACAATCAATTAATCTTAGCCGGGATCGATCAGAAAATAATGGAACTCAGACCCGTTCCTTTTGCAAGTGCAATCAAACTAAAAGACAACAAAAAGTACATTAAATACTTCCTTATACCCCTCTCCGTTATCCTGCTAATTGGAATAATTGCCCCAGCCATCTTAAAAGAGGGGACGAGCAGTTTTGTTCAGTACAATAAAGAAATTCTGCCTAAAGCTCCTTTTGATTTTGTAATGTTAAACAAAACCTTAATGGTTCCGCAGGGCGATGACTTTACGCTTAAACTTAAAACCACAGGAAACGAACTCCCTCAGGAAGTATATGTTTCAGATGGAACAAATACCTACAAATTAGAAAAAGAAGGCAATAACCGCTTTACTTATATATTCAAAAACCTACAAAAGAACAAAAATATTCAGTTCTCCGCTGGGGGCTTTAACTCTATTTCTCATACAATTGAGGTTAAACCCCGCCCTTCCGTACTCAATATCACCGCTAAACTCCAATACCCTTCTTATCTAAACAAAAAAGAAGAATCCATTCAAAATGCAGGTGATTTATTAATCCCTGAAGGAACCGTAGTAACCTGGTTGTTAAATACCGAGAATAGTAGTGCACTTAACTTTATCATTGGGGGCAAACAGTACGCTTTAAATTCTAACAGCAATACCTTTAGCTTTAGCAAAAAGTTGCAAGAAAATACAGGATATCAAATCACGCCTAAAAATAGCTTTATAAACAGTAAAGACTCACTCTCTCATCAAATAGCTGTTATTAAGGACGAATTCCCTAACATCTCAATCGTAGAAACCCCAGATTCAGTAAGCAGCAAGGCGCTATATTTTTCCGGGAATATATCAGACGATCATGGATTTAGTTCCCTCAAATTTCAATACAATATCAAAGAAAATGGTGTGCTAAAAAGCACTGTAACAAAATCCATTTCAATAAAGAAGAATCAACAGGAAGACGCATTTTTTTACCTATGGAATCTAAATGACACCCCTCTAAAGCCTGGACAAGCTATTGAGTACTATTTTGAGGTAGCAGATAATGATGCGGTAAACGGGGCTAAAAAAACTAAATCAGCGATAAAAATATTCGAAGTTCCCACGCAACAACAGGTTGCCGAAAAAATAAACCAGGGTAGCACAGAGCTAAAGCAGAAAATGGAAAAAACCATTAAGCTGGCCGCGGAAGTTGAAAAAGACAGTAAAAAGCTCGGGGAAACGCTGCTTGACAAGAAACAACTCTCTTTCGATGATAAAAAACAGATAGAACAACTCCTGGATAAGCAGCAGCAACTTGAAAAAGCCGTTGAGGAAATCAAGTCACTAAATGAAAAAAACACACTCCAAAAAGAAGAGAATAATGCTTTAAAAGACGAATTAATGGAGAAGCAAAAGAAGATTGATGACCTGTTCAACAATGTTCTTAATGAAAAAACCAAAGAACTTCTTCAAAAGCTTCAAAGCCTAATGGATGAGAACAACAAGGATCAGACTCAAAACGAGCTGTCTAAAATGCAGATGGACAACAAATCTTTAAAGAATGAACTTGACAGGATATTAGAGCTCTACAAACAATTGGAATTCGAACAGAATCTAAAAAACAATACTGACAGGCTTAATGACCTTGCTAAAGAGCAAAAAGAATTATCTAAAAAAAGCGCAGAAAAAGACGCAGCGGCCGACAAGCTTAAGGAAGAACAGAAAAAACTCTCTTCGGAATTCGATGACATTAAAAAAGAGCTGGAGAAACTAGATGAGAAAAACCAGCAAATGGAGCGCCCAAATCCATTTAAAAATCCTGAAAAAGAAACATCCGAAATCAAACAACAACAAAAGGACAGCGAGAACAAATTAGATCAAAACAATAAAAAAGATGCCTCTAAGAGTCAGCAGAAAGCGGCTGAACAAATGGAAAAGGTGGCCAAACAAATGGAGCAGATGCAGCAGGAATCTGCTGAAATGGAAAGCAACCTGAATATTGCCGAGCTGCGTCAGTTATTAAAAAACCTCCTAAACACCTCTTTTGATCAGGAAAAGGTAATGCTGAACCTAAAAGGAATGAATAGCAATGACCCTCTTTATACCCAAAATGTACAGAAACAGCGCAGTATTAAAGACAATATGAAAACCATTGCCGATAGTTTATTCTCTTTAAGCAAAAGGGTGCCACAAATTGAAACTGCAGTTAATGAAGAAATGCAGAAGATCAACTTCAATATTGACAAAAGTCTGGAAAACCTTGGAGAAAGAAATACTGCCATGGCAAACAGGAATCAGCAATATACCATGACATCAGTAAACAACCTTACCTTAATGCTGAATGAAGCGCTGGATCAGGTGCAGAATATGAAGAAAAATGCCAAAGGTGGTGGACAAGGGAAAGGAAGCAGCATGCAGCAACTTCAGCAAATGCAAAAGCAACTTAACAACAACATGCAAAAAGCACGCGATCAACTTCAAAAGAATGGGAATAAAGGCAGTGTACCGAAAGGGCAAATGAGCCAGGAGTTTGCAAAAATGGCCCAGCAGCAACAAATGATAAGAGAAGCACTTCAGAAAATAAATCAGGAGCAAAATAAAGATGGAAAAAATGGGCTCGGAAACCTCAATCAAATGATCGAAGATATGAAGGCCACTGAAAGTGAATTAGTTAACAAAAAAATAGAACAGGAAACCCTTAATCGTCAAAAAACAATTCTTACAAAACTACTTGATGCAGAGAATGCACAGCGGGAACAAGATCAGGATGCGAAAAGAGAGGCAAAAGCCGCTAAAGATTTCCCCCCTTCTTACAAACAGATGCTCGAGAAATTTAAAAAACTTCAGCAATCAGAAACTGAATGGCTACAGAAATTGCCGCCTGATTTAAACTTCTTCTATAAAAAGAAAATAACAGAGTACTTTAAATTGCTAAATTCGCCCCAATAATTTATGATCTGATGAGCAAACCGAGCATTAATTTTTTTACAGAAGACACCAATTATACCATAAAAAAGAAGACCGCTATTAAGGATTGGCTCAAATCTGCCATTGCAGCAGAAGGATATCTTTTAAAGGAATTGAATTTCATACTTTGCTCTGACGAATATCTGCTGCGTATAAACCAGGATTACCTTAATCATGACACATATACTGATGTAATTACTTTTGACAACTCAGAAGAGCTTAAAACAATTGTGGGGGATATATTTATCAGCATTGAAAGAATAAAGGAAAATGCGGCAACATTTAAGCACACCGTTGAGCAGGAATTGTGTAGGGTCATGATTCACGGAGCGCTTCATCTTTTAGGATATAAGGACAAAACTAAAGCCTCAAAAACACTCATGACTGCGCGCGAAGACCATTATCTTGGGCTTTTATCTAACCCTTAATATTTGGCTGTTTTTAAGCTTTTTGCCGGGACTTGGCTTTTTTACAACATAAGTATTGGATTGCCCCCTGTTATTGCTTCTAAAGCCTGCTAATAAAGCCGTTTTTTAGCCCTTTTTATATTCAAAAGCATCACTGTTCTTATTTTACGGAGCCAATTATAACATTTTCGTTACAATAAAGGCCCCTAA
>NZ_CAMLHF010000204.1 GCF_946479715.1 uncultured Pedobacter sp.
TTGAAAGAAACTTGCAAAAGCCTAAATATTGAGATAGACGCTTCTATGGGTCGTGGTAAACTTATTGACGAATTGTTTAGTGAGAAAGTTGAAGCAAACCTGATCCAACCCACCTATATTACTGACTATCCTTTAGAGATGACCCCACTTGCCAAAAAACACAGAAGCAAAGAAGGTCTGGTAGAAAGGTTTGAATTGTTTGTAATGGGTAAAGAGATTGCCAACGCTTATTCAGAACTTAATGATCCGATTGATCAAAGAGAACGTTTTGAGGATCAGTTGAAATTAGCAGCGAGAGGTGATGATGAGGCGATGGCTATGGATGATGATTTTATCAGAGCTCTGGAATATGGAATGCCACCAACCTCAGGATTAGGAATAGGTATTGACAGATTAGTAATGTTGATGACTAATCAGTCTACCATTCAGGAAGTACTGTTCTTCCCTCAAATGAGACCTGAGAAAAAAGCAAAGGTAACTACCGATGAAGATTTCGTAAATGCAGGTATTCCGGCTGAATGGGTTCAGGTGATTAGAAAAATGGGAATCAATACAATTGAAGAGTTAAAAGATGCCAACCCAAACAAGATTTTTAATGATCTAGGAGGAATGCGCAAGAAACTTAAGCTGGAATTAACCATGCCTTCAAAAGAAGACGTAACCGCCTGGTTTTCTTAACATAGAGATAACACAAACTTAAAGGCTTGCTACATAAAAACTTAGCAGGCCTTTTCTATTTTTAGGGCATATTAAAATTGATAAATTATGAACAGTTCAAGCCTTGAAATAACAGAAAAAGAATACTGCATAAAGCTAAGTAAAGAAGCATTTGACTTGACGTTGATCCGTCAGCTGATCACAAGAATACAATCAGAGCAATTGTTCTTTAGCAGAAAGAAAGATTATCTTGAAGATGATATCATCAGCAGAAATTCAGAGAATTATGAACCTAATGAAAACTTTGACAGATTAAGCGAAAAATAAAAAGCCACATTTGCATGTGGCTTTAAGCTTTTCTTTATCTGTATCTAACCTGTTGTTGTCTATCCATCATTCCAAGCTGATCCTTCATTTGTTTTATCTGATCAGCAAGCAATTTATTCTTATCTGCCTTTTTTGCCTCGGTCAGATACATTTGGGCTTCCCTTTTATTTCTTTTTGCCATTGATATTCCAGCTAAACTTAATTTAGCTAAGGCAATATTATGGTCCATATGTAAACCTAAAGAAAGCGCTTTCTTGAAATATTTTTCTGATTGCATAGGAGCCTTTCTTGATTCTATAAGACCTATCAAAAGGTTATAATAACCTTGCTGAACCCTGATCAGTTGCTTTTCATAATTAGTGATTCTTTTCAGGAAAACTTCGGCCTTAACCATATTGTCCTTTCTTAGAAACCACTGGGCAAGCAACATATTCTCATTATAAAAATATGTAACAAGAATCAGGATACTTATAAAAATCCCCAGAATACCCCAGCCCCAAAAACTGAAGAACATAAGGGCAATTGAAGCTCCCAACACAACAAAACCTAAAATAAGACGAACTATATTTGGCATATCCTTTTATAATTTTTTTTTGCAAATATCGTGTTTAAATACCAAAAAATAGATTTAAAATTATAATTTCAGCAAAAAAGAAATGATGTTCCTTACATGTTTTACTAAAGATTTTCAAAATATGAATAGATTTACAAATCTTTAATTATGGAAAACACAGCACAGCATATTAATAAGCAAATAGAAGACCCTTCAACAGGTGAAGTCATTCTATTAAATACCTGTACCCGAGACGCTGTAACAACATTTCCAGCTATGAAGGAAAAGTATGATAACGAGTATCCTAAATATACTCCTGAATCTGGTGCATTAAATGAGTTACAACCTTTATTGAAAAATAAAACTGCTACCATTGTTTTAGGGACATGGTGCGGCGATAGTCGTGAACAATTGCCTCATTTTCTAAAAACAATAGATGCATCGTACACTGATAAAAAAAACATAACTTTTATCTGTGTGGATAGAGCTAAAAAAGCGGAAAATGGGTTATTAGATAACTTAAATATAGATCGTGTACCAACCTTTATTATTTATGATAATGGAAAAGAGCTCGGTCGGATTATTGAGAAACCAATTATAAGTATTGAAGAAGATTTGGTACTTATATTATCAAAAAACTAAATATGTCGATTACTTTAGAAAAGAGCTGGCTTAAAGAACTAGATACCGAATTTGAAAAAAGCTATATGAAAGATCTAAAAGCTTTCTTGCAGCAGGAAAAGCAAAAAGGTATTATAGTATACCCTAAAGGATCGGATATTTTTAATGCATTGGATCATACTCCATTTGATAAAGTTAAAGTAGTGATCCTGGGCCAGGATCCATATCATGGACAAGGACAGGCTCATGGTTTATCCTTTTCAGTTCAAAAAGGCATTACAATTCCTCCTTCTTTAAAGAACATTTATAAAGAACTTGCTACCGATGTTGAAGGATTTTCTACTCCTGCTCATGGCAATTTAACCAAATGGGCAGATGAAGGAGTTTTATTACTCAATGCAACTTTAACGGTAAGAGCCCACGAAGCAGGTTCTCATCAGGGTAAGGGCTGGGAAATATTTACTGACAAAATAATCAGTCAGCTATCTGAACATAGAAAAGGGCTCGTTTTTCTTTTATGGGGTAGATATGCTCAAAATAAATCGGCATTAATTGATCAGACCAAACACACTATTTTGACAGCAGCCCATCCCTCTCCTTTCTCGGCATATAATGGATTTTTTGGGTGCAGGCATTTTTCTAAGGCCAACACTATTTTAGAAAAACAAGGTCTTAGTGCAATTGATTGGCAAATTGCCTAAAAAGAAATTAATATTCTAAAGGAACTATTGGTTCTTTTTTGGTAGTAGACATGATCATCATTGTCTGAAAAGTTTTAACTACAGATATTTTACTGATCTTATCCATAATTAAACGTTCATAAGCTTTAATGTCATTAACGTAAACCTTAAGTAAGAAATCGGCTTGTCCTGTAACGTGGTGGCATTCCGTAATTTCTTTAATCTGATTTACCTCATCCAAAAAGATCTGTATGGTATTATTTTTATGAAAATCAAGCTGAACCTGAATGAAAGTTTTAATACCTAAACCTAATTTCTCTTCGTCGACCAGGGCATGGTAGCTCTTGATAAATCCTGACATTTCTAATTTACGTACCCTTTCCAATGTAGGTGCAGGAGAAAGTCCTATCTCCTGAGATAACAGTAAATTAGTTATCCTTCCATTTTCCTGTAGTAACTTAAGAATTTTAAAATCAGTTTTATCTAGTTCTGCTGCCATTAGTTTTATTAATATTATGCAAAGGTAGAATAAGAATGCGTTACATGCCAAATTTTATTCTAAAAATGTTACAATTATTTACAGTTTATTTCTTAATATTTTTTTTAGATTTGTCTAAACTTATAGTTAGGTAACCATAAATGCAATCATTCACAGAAGAGAACTATCTTAAAATCATTTATCATCTTTCGCTTAATACTGAAAGCTCGGTACAAACCAATGCTATAGCCGAAAGAATACAGACTAAAGCGGCTTCGGTTACCGATATGATAAAAAAATTGGCTGACAAAAAGTTAGTTGACTATAAAAAATATCAGGGGGTAAAACTTACAGAATCAGGAAAAAATGCAGCAATTAACATTGTAAGAAGACACCGGCTCTGGGAAGTGTTTCTTGTAGAGAAACTGAATTTTAAATGGGACGAAGTTCATGATATAGCCGAAGAGTTAGAGCATATTAAATCACCAGAGCTTATTGAACGTTTAGATGAATTCCTCGCTTTTCCCAGGAATGACCCTCATGGAGATCCTATACCAGATAAAAACGGAAAGCTTGACAATACAGTATTTATAAAATTATCTAAACTCAAGGCCGGAGACAAGGGTCTGATTATGGGAGTTAGTGAACACTCATCCCTCTTTTTACAACATCTCGAAAAAATAGGACTCACACTAGGTAAGCAAATAAGAATTACGGAAATCACAGATTTTGATGGTTCTGTAGAGCTAAGTATGGAAAACAAACACGTTAATGTAAGCCGGGAAGTGGCTAAACACATCCTCATTAAAATATAATATGAAAAAACCTGAAACTAACCCAAAGAATTCCGGCTCATTAAGTGAAGTACATCAGAGTGTTGACACCAGCAAAAGAACGGGCTGGCGACGTATCCTCTCTTTTATTGGCCCTGCTTACCTGGTAAGTGTTGGCTATATGGATCCCGGAAATTGGGCTACAGACATTGCTGGCGGCAGTAAATTTGGCTATCAGCTCATCTGGATCTTGTTAATGTCTAACCTCATTGCATTGCTTCTGCAATCGCTTAGTGCCCGTTTAGGTATTGTAAGAGGTCTCGATCTTGCGCAAGCCTCAAGAAACGGCTATCCAAAATGGGTAAATATTCCGCTTTTTGGCCTGGCACAAACTGCAATTATAGCTTGTGACCTTGCTGAGATTATAGGTATGGCAATTGGTTTAAACTTGTTGTTTGGTTTGCCTTTAATCTGGGGAATTAGTTTAACCATTTTTGATACAGTACTCCTTCTTTTCTTACTGAATAAAGGAATGCGAAAAATGGAGGCCTTTATTGTATCAATGGTATTTATAGTAGGCGTTTCATTTTTAGTGGAGATGTTCATAGTAGAGCCATCATTAAAAGAAATTGCAAGAGGTTTTGAACCAACTATGCTATCAGGAGAAGCATTATATATAGCGATTGGTATTATTGGCGCAACTGTGATGCCGCATAACCTATATCTACACTCATCACTGGTTCAGACCAGAAAATTTGAAAGAGATAATAAAGGCATCAAAGAAGCCATTAAGTTTAATTTCATTGATACAGCCGTAGCTTTAAACCTCGCATTCTTTGTAAATGCTGCCATTTTAATTCTTGCAGCTGCTGCATTCTATAAAAACGGTTTACATGAAGTTGCGGAAATTCAAGATGCCCATAAACTGCTTCAAAACATTTTCGGCAATGTTGCTCCAGCTCTATTTGCCATCGCACTAATCGCCGCTGGCCAAAGTTCTACGGTAACCGGTACCCTAGCCGGGCAAATTGTAATGGAAGGCCACTTAAAGCTTCGTATAGAGCCATGGTTACGCCGATTAATTACACGCTTGCTGGCAATTATACCAGCTTTTTTTACTATATTATGGTTTGGCAATGATGCTTTAGGCGGTTTATTGATATTAAGTCAGGTCGTATTAAGTCTTCAACTCGGCTTTGCAGTAATCCCCCTAATCCATTTCACATCTGACAAGCGCACGATGAAAGGATTCGCCATCAAAACATGGGTAAAAATTCTAGCCTGGGGAAGTTCCATCGTTATCGTTTCCTTAAACGTTAAACTAGTTGTAGAAGAAATTAAAACCTGGGGTGCTGATGGTGGTTGGTATGTTTATGCTATAATAGTTCCATTAGCTATACTTATTGGTTTGCTCTTATTATACGTTTTCATATATCCTCTAATCAGCAAAATTAAGCGCGAGCAAAATGTAACCCCACATGGCAGTGCCCTTAATATTGATGAGGTTGAAAAAATCCACTACAAAAGAATCGGTATTACTGTCGATTTTTCTAAGAATGACAGAAACACCATAAGGCATGCCTTAATCCAAGGTGGCAAACAGGCCAACTATCACCTAATTCACGTAGTTGAAACCGCTGTAGCACGCTACCATGGAGAATCGGCTCTAGATTATGAAACACAAAGTGATACAGAAAATCTTGAAAAGTACCGTACTAATCTGGCGGAGCTTGGTTACAACGCCACCATCCACATTGGCTATGGAGGTACAGTAAAAGCAATCGTAGATATTACTAATGAAAGTAATCTTGAACTGCTTGTTATGGGTGCCCATGGACATAAAGGCTTAAAGGATTTAATTCTTGGAACTACAGTGAATTCTGTACGTCATAAAGTGACTATTCCAGTGCTTATTGTAAGATAAAATTGAGATATTAGCGAATTCTTATGAAGAACGATATCCAGATTAAAAATAAAAGGGCCTATTTTGATTACCACATTATTGAAAAATATAATGCAGGAATTGCTTTGTTAGGTACAGAAATAAAAGCCATCAGACAGGGTAAAGCTAATATGTCTGATGCATTTTGCATGTTTATTGGCAATACACTATACGTAAGAAACCTCCACATTTCAGAATACAGTCATAGTTCATTCCACCACCACGACATTAAACGCGACAGGGCACTGCTTTTACAAAAAAAAGAAATTAAAAAACTTAAAGTAAAAGGCGAAGAGAAGGGCTACACTATTGTCCCGTTGCGCATTTTCACCAATGAAAGAGGATTTGCAAAGATAGAAATTGCATTGGCCCAAGGTAAAAAAGAATTCGACAAGAGAGATAGTATAAAAGACAGAGAATCGAAAAGAGAAATGGACAGGGCTATGAAATTCTAACAGCCCTGCAAAAAAATTACCAGGCCTGATCTCCAACCAGGGGTACAAACCTGAAGGTATCTAATTCTATCCTTTCATAATCGGTTTCACTTACACGAATTACAGTTACCATTTTTTGTGAGTGCTCATCGCCTACCGGGATTACTAAAATACCACCGACTTTAAGTTGTTTAAGTAATATCTCTGGCACGAAGGGAGCTCCTGCCGTTACAATGATCTTATGATAAGGTGCATGATCGGCAATCCCTTTTGATCCATCTCCAAAAAAGAAATGAGCATTGTATCCCATCCCAGGCAAAACCCGTATCGTGTGTCTATAGATGCTTTCCTGGCGCTCAATAGTATACACATTAGCCCCAAGCTCCATTAATACACAAGTCTGATAACCAGATCCGGTACCAATCTCAAGAACTTTATCGCCCTTTTTTATATGCAATAATTCACTTTGATAAGCAACTGTATAAGGTTGCGAAATAGTTTGTCCATCACCAATTGGAAAAGCAATATCTTTATATGCCTGATTCCAGAAAGTTTCATCAAAAAAGAAATGACGAGGCACCTTGCCTATAGCTTTCAACACCCTTTTATCAGTAATACCTCTTGCTTCAAGGTGTTCAACTAATTTCTTTCTCGCTCCCTTTTCTCTGTAATTGTCAACAAACTTATACGCCATAGCATCCCAAAATTAGCCTTTTCTAAACTAATAAAGTTAATTAATTAGGCCTAAAAAGTTAAAATAAAGCTAATGCGCACAAAATCAATCCTAATAAAAACTAGTATGGATCAACATCCACCTGAATGTTTACTGCGCGATAGTCTTTTTCCGATTGAAATTGAACAATAGTATCTTTCAATATAGACTTTACCTTTTGCACCGACGTATTTTTATCGCTCTTAATAATCACCTGTTTAATATAGTAATTTCTTACACGCGATACTAGTGGTTGTTCAGGGCCAAGTACTCTCCCTCCTAGCTGCCCTTTAAGAATGTTCGCGAACTTCTGCGAAGCGACATTTAAAAGATCAGCATCTTTATGCTTTATATTAATAAAAATGAGTCTTGTAAATGGAGGATAATTAAATTGCTTGCGTTCTGCAAGTTCCTCATTATACATTTCCAGGTATTTATTATCGATAACCTGATTAATAATTCTATGGTTATCATCATAGGCCTGTATAATTACCTTGCCTTGTTTATCCCTTCTACCGGCCCTACCTGCAACCTGTGCCAACAGTTGATAACTTCTTTCAAAAGCCCTGAAATCGGGATAATTTAAGAGTGTATCAGCATTAATTACTCCAATTAGCGTTACATTATCAAAGTCCAATCCTTTAGCAACCATTTGTGTGCCAATCAAAATATCTGTCTTTTTCTCTTGAAAATCAGAAATGATCTGCTGCAGTCCATTCTTAGTACGCGTACTATCTACATCCAACCTTGAGATTTTGGCTTCAGGAAAAATCAAACTCAGCTCTTCTTCCACCCTTTCGGTACCAAATCCTTTCTGTTCAATGTGAACCGACCCGCAAGCTGGGCAAACGTTAATACTACTTTGGTGATAACCGCAATAATGACAATGTAATTTCCCACTTGTTTTGTGATAAGTTAAACTCACATCACAATTCACACACTTAGGTGCGTAACCACAAGTACCACAAATTAAAATAGTGGCGTACCCCCGTCTATTTTGAAACAAAATTACCTGCTCCTTATTTTCCAATGTAAAAGCAATCTCATCAATCAACTTGGTTGAAAAATAAGAAACCATTTTTTTGCGTTTTGTTTCTTCGGAGATACTAATTACTTCCTGTAAAGGTAAATCGACACCACCAAACCTTTCGGTAATTGTTACAAGACCATACTTACCGCTAACCGCATTGTAATAGCTTTCAATAGATGGTGTAGCAGACCCAAGCACAATTTTAGCCTGATGCAGATGTGCCAGATAAACTGCAGCATCCCTGGCCTGATATCTTGGTGACGGATCATGTTGCTTATAAGAAGATTCATGTTCTTCATCAACCACGATTAATTTCAGTTCTTTAAAAGGCAAAAATACCGCAGAACGAGCGCCCAGAACCACACGATATTTTCCATTTAATACCTTGTTCCAAATCTCTACCCGCTCGTTGTTATTGAATTTAGAATGGTAAACACCAATGGCATCTCCAAAATAACGCTGTATGCGTTCCACTATTTGAGTAGTTAAAGCAATTTCAGGTAATAAGAACAATACCTGTCCTCCTTTTTCAATTGCTTTTTCAATCAGTTTTATATATATCTGTGTTTTTCCAGATGCAGTTACACCATGCAACAACATAACATCTTTAGCGAGGAAGCCATCTTCTATTTGTTGTAAAGCTTTATTTTGAGCTTCACTAAGTTCAAAATTCAGCACAAAGTCATCGGCATTTTCCAAAAGTCTACTAACCGGACGCTTGTACACTGCAAAAATTCCTTTATCTACAAGCGTTTTAAGGGCCGCTGTACCACAAGCACTCTCTTCAAGTAATTGTTGCTTTGAAATAGTAGTCTGCTGCTTAGAAAGCTTTAAATAAGCCAAAAGCGCATTCAATTGTTTAGGTGCCCTCTCTAAAATAGAAAACAATTGCTTTAAGTTCTCCTCTTCATTGTAAAATGGCTGCAGAGAAACGAATGACTTTAACAGAGGTTTATATTTTTCTACCACTTCTTCAGCGATATAAACCATTCCTTTGCCCAGCAGGGAATTAATGATCGGGTAAACCGTTTTTTGTCCTAATAATGCCGATACATCATCGATAGTCAATCTAGGTCTGCTTCTTAAGGCATTTAAAATGATCTGTTCCTTATCTGTAAAAACAATCTCCTGAATAACCCCATCTTCATCAGAAAGCGGACTTTCCTCTTTTAATACGATGATCGTTTCGCTTGCCAGTTTAAGACCGGTTGGCAATGCTGCCGACAATACATCACCTTCATTACATAAGTAGTAAGAAGTCATCCAATCCCATAAATTTAACTGTTCAGGAGTAATGATCGGATAAGCATCAACAACATCAATAATGTATTTAGCCTCATAAATTTCGGGAGCTTCTTTACTGATACTTTTGACTAAGGCCGTATAGATTTTATTCTTCCCGAACTGAACAACTACGCGTTTACCGACCGCTATCTGATCATTTAACTCAAAAGGAACACGATAAATATAATTTTTGGACAGTGAAAGAGGTAAAATGACTTCAATAAAGAGTGTCTCTCTTTCAACAAATTCCGGATCAAGAAAATCCAACATTATCTACTTTTTAAAGCCGCTAAAAGCAGCGACAACCAGCCAAGAATCAACAATAAACCTCCAACAGGAGTTACCGGACCGATGTAATT
>NZ_CAMLHF010000205.1 GCF_946479715.1 uncultured Pedobacter sp.
GGTTACATCCCTGGACCTGCTAATCTGTTATTGGTAGTTTTAAGGAGCTTAAAATTTGAAAGAAAAGTTAGCCACGAAGTTCCTGGTAAATTGTGGATTTCCCACCAAATCCCAATATTCTACATTCGTGATGTTGTTTAATTTAAAACCGAATTTCCATTTTTCTTTTTGGTAAGAAACAGCGGCATTAATAACATGATACGCTGGAATGGTATAAGTGTTGCTGGAATTAAGATACGAATCGCCAATATAGTTTCCTCCAAAACCAAGTCCAATACCTTTAATGCTTTCGAAAGGCAGACGATAATTAACCCAATAGTTAACGATATGTTTGGGCGCCTGTGTTGCCAATTTACCTTCGTACGCATCTGCCTTAGTAAATTTATTCTCATTAAATCCATATCCGGCTACGATGTTCAACCCTGTCAGGGGGTTAGCAGTAAGTTCTATCTCTGCTCCCTTGCTTACTTGTTTGCCATCCTGAAAACTATATAGTGCATCATCGGTACGCAAAGCATTGTCAATGCCAATATGATAATAGCTGATACTTCCACCCAGTACACCTCCCGGTAATTCGGCTTTTATACCGCCTTCCATTTGGTTGGCAAAAACCGGTTTTGGTTTAAACAGACTGCCATCAGGCTGTTCAACAGGGCCCTGGTTTTGAAAACCGTTCATGAAGTTTCCAAATAAAGATACTTTATCTTTCACTAGCTGATACACAATTCCTAGCTTGGGTGAAAGTGATGGCTGAACAAAGCCTCCTTCGTAGGTTTGTTTAAAACGATCAAAACGCAAGCTTAACATTGTCGACAAACGGTCTGTCCAATTGATTACATCTGAAGCGTATACCCCAAAAGAATTCCCTCCATATGCATCAGTCGATGAGGCTATTGAATTATCTGCCAATAGGCCGGTCACCCTACTCAGACCGGATTTCTCAAAAGGCTTGTTAATGTCTATTTCGTCAAGCTCAAGGGCCTTATAAGTAAGTGTTTCATCGTTAAATTCATAACTGGCTCCAATTAATATGTTATGATGAATTTTTCCAGTATTAAAACTTCCATTAAAGTTCTGCTGGATATTTGCATAAGTTCTTTCTCTGGGACCAAAATGCCTGATACTGGTTGAGGCTGTGGTTGCATTAATCCATTCCACATAAGGCTGATAGCTGTGGTTTAAAAATTCATTTACATGAGACACACCTGTTGTAGATGTCCAGTTTTTACTGATTTGATATTTGGCCTGTCCAAAATATTTTGTGGCCTCTGCATCGCTAAGAAGATCATTCTGGAAGAAAGATTTTTTAAAGCCCAGAGGAATATCTTTTGCAGATTTAAAAGGCACATTATCCCCAAAAAGTAATGTATATGCCAGGCGGTTTGCATCGCTGTTAAAATATTCAAAGTCAAAGAGGAATGAAAGACGCTCGCTTGCCTGATAAGATAGACTGGGACTAATGGCGTACCTTTTATTTTTGCCATATTCGTTTGAACTGTTTTGCTGATGCTTTACGGCATTGAACCTTAGTAATACTGTTTTCTCTTTGTTTAGCGGTGTATTCAGATCAATAGTAGCCCTGCTTAAATCAAAGCTTCCCATGCTATAATCTACCTCGCCTCCAAAGCCTGCATAAGGTTTTTTGGTTACCAGATTTATTGCACCACCAAAAGTGGATATCTGGGAACCAAACAGCGTACCTGATGGACCTTTAATTAATTCTACCCGTTCGAGATTTGCTATCTCTGTTCCAGACCTGTAAACTGATGTTGCCATCCCATTCCTGGCATAATCGAAGTTCGTGAAGCCTCTAAATAAGACTGCGAAGCTTCCGGTAACATATTCAGTTGGAGCAACACCAGCGGCAGCCCGGAAAATTTCCTTAACGTCTGTCATCAGTTGCTCTTTCATTAACTCCTTACCCACGACATTATATACCTGTGGATTTTCGAGATTTTTTAATGGCATCCGGGCAACATAATCAGTTTCTTTGTTTGTTTGCCGGCTATTGCTATTTACAACAACTTCCTGTAATTGGTGGTTGTCTTCAACCAAAGTAAAATTAATCACGCTGGTTTGCCCCGCGTTTACCGTTACCGTGCTTTTTTGTGTAAGCAGTCCAGTAAAGCTTGCAGTTAGCGTATAAGTCCCTGCAGGAACTTTGTTTATTGTATAATTACCGGCGTCGTTTACTATGCTGGCCTTATTTGTTCCTCCAAGAACAACGTTTACAAATTCAGCAGGTTTACCATCTGAAGTGGTTACTGTACCCTTGATGGTTCCAGTTTGGGCAAAAGCCTGCACTGTAAGGATAGATAAAAATAGAGTTAGAAATTTAAGCATATATATTTAGATTTTATTTAGACTTATTATAAATAGATGCAAATATATAAACATTTGAATTTCTAGCATTGTAAATTTCAATTTTTTAAAATTTATCTAGCTCCAAGGTTTCCTTCGTCCGTTTTAGCTATTGATGAGCATCAAAATAGCATGGAAAAGCAAAAGAATTAGCTGAAAGATATGACAGAGGTTTAGCAACAGCCGAAGAAAAGGATATTGCCGGAGACACTATATACGGCTGGATGTATTGTGTGAATAAAGAGCGAACTCGGGTTAGAACAAGTATTATCTAGGCAGATAAGAGTTTTAACCGATTTTACAGATAAAGAAAAGCAGAAAAAAGATCCCGGTTATGGCTATAAAAACGCAAACACGATTAGTTAAATAAGTTTTCATGATGTTTGTAATTTAGGTTTTACTTTGGCTTTATATTCACAGATACGTTAGCGGCTTTTAAATAGTTGCCTGCTTTTGGAAGTTCCGTGGATTTAAAGTCATATAGTGATTCGAAAATGAAGTTTAGCTGAAATAGGCTGTAGTTTTGCAGCCTACTTTTAAGCAAATGAAAAAATTACTGAATACCATTCCTTTTTCTGTATTAGATCTTGCAACTGTTATTGAGGGCAAGACCCCAGCCGATACCTTTAAGAAAAGTTTAGACCTTGCCCGACATGCTGAAGATTGGGGGTACAACCGGTATTGGTTGGCCGAACATCATAATATGATTAGTGTTGCCAGTTCTGCAACATCAGTAGTAATAGGCCATATTGCCGGGGGAACTAAAAAAATAAGAGTAGGTGCCGGTGGTATAATGTTACCGAACCACTCGCCCTTAGTGATTGCTGAACAATTTGGTACCCTTGCATCTTTATATCCTGATAGAATAGACTTAGGATTGGGAAGAGCTCCAGGTACTGATCAGGCAACAGCTGCAGCAATTAGAGGTGAACGTATGCATGCTGCTCAGGATTTCCCGGGAGATGTACTTCGGTTGCAAGCCTATTTGTCGGCAGATAACCATAGAAGTAGCGTAAGAGCAATTCCTGGTGAGGGACTTGATATTCCGATATGGATATTGGGATCGAGTACTGATAGTGCACACCTAGCTGCTGCTCTGGGCTTACCATATGCTTTTGCAAGTCATTTTGCACCCGCTCAATTTCTTACAGCAATAAATATATACAGAAAGAACTTTAAGCCTTCTGAGCATTTGGCTGCACCATATGTTTTAGCTTGTGTAAACGTTGTTGCTGCAGATACTGATGAGGAGGCTAATAAACTTGCCACTTCGTTGTATCAATTGTTTAGAGGAATTGTAACCGGGAAGCGTAGACTTTTGCAACCTCCTGTTGATAGCATGGAGGGAATATGGACAGATTATGAGGAAGAGCAGGCCGGGCAAATGCTGGCTTGTACTTTTACAGGAAGTAAGGAAACTATAAAAGAGGATTTACAACAATTTCTGGATCAGACAGAAGTTGATGAGATAATGGCGACTTCGCATATTTTTGATCATAATGCAAGATTGCGTTCTTATGAATTGTTAGCTGAAGCTTTTGGCCGATAAAAAGGAGCATTTCACCGCTTTCCGTTTGCAGATAATCTAATTTCTATTGATAGAAAGTGTAACAAAACCGATTTTGCGCAGACTAATTGAAGAAATAAAATTTTTATGAAACGAATTATACTATTATTTGCGGGATTGGGGTTGATGCTGAATGCTAATGCGCAGTTTTCTTTGGGTGGAGCGCCACAAAAGCCTAAAGTGACTGGACGTATTACAGCATTGATTTTAGACTCGCTTACCAAAAAACCTATTGATTATGCAACAGTATCCTTAATAAAAACGGCTGATAATAAATCTGTAAATGGAGGGGTAACTGATGAGAAAGGTAAAGTGGTTTTGCAAAACGTTGCCCCTGATCAGTATAAGCTTTCTATTGGGTTTATGGGTTATAAAACAAAATCCATATCTGTTAAAACCAGTCCGGAAAAACCTGATTTAAATGCAGGAACCATCTATGTAAGTCCAACAGAAAGTAACCTTAAAGAAGTTGCAATTGTAGGAGAAAAATCTTTGATTGAGAATAAGGTTGATAAATTGGTTTATAATGCTGAAGCGGACATTACCAACGCGGGTGGAGATGCCACTGATGTAATGCGTAAGGTGCCTATGCTTTCTGTTGACATAAATGGGAATGTGCAGTTACGCGGAAGTTCAGTTCGTGTTTTAATTAATGGAAAACCTTCAGGCACAATGGCAAACAGCGTGGCTGATGCCTTAAAGATGATTCCTGCGGAACAGATTAAAAGTGTAGAAGTAATTACAAGTCCTTCTGCAAAATATGATGCTGAAGGCTCTGGTGGTATTATCAATATCATAACTAAAAAGAAAACTGCTGAAGGTGTTAGTGGAAGTATAAATACATCTGCGGGTACACGTTCAAATAATGGTGCATTTAATTTAAATGCTAAAACAGGCCGTTTATCTTTAACGGGTAATTTAGGTGTAAATCATGCTTATCCACAGAATTCTAAGGTTGTTGTATTTAACAGTTCTGTTGTTGATGGGGTTACAAATACGGTTTCCCAGAACGGTTTTTCAAAATGGTCCAGAGTTGGTTACAATGGAAGTGCAGGTTTGGATTATGATTTTAACAGTTATCACAACATTAGTTCTACTGTTAAATTTAACAGATTCTCTAATGGAGGACCAGGGAGCTCAGATATATTAACCAATAATGTCTTTTCGCAGAACATAAGAGATATGGATATGGGCTTCAATAACATGGATTGGAACGTAGATTACAGGAAAACAAGTAAAAAGGAGGGTGAAGAATTGAGCGTTTCTGCACAGCTTTCGAGAGGAAGAAACACCAGTGATTTTACAAACAGATTTGTAAGTGAGGGTATTCCTGATTTTACTTTAATTGGAGGCAATACAGGTAAAAATAACGAATACACTTTACAAACTGATTATACTTATCCTTTTAGTAAAACAACCACACTTGAAACTGGGTTGAAAGGGATTTTCAGGAATATTATAAGTGACTATGATCAGAATGCCCAGGATTTTGATTATGATCAGAATGTAGGTTCTGCTTATGGGGTGCTTGGCTTTAAACTAACTAAAAAAATTACTGCAAAGGCTGGGTTGAGAGCAGAGTATACTAAAATTGATGGACTGGCAGGGAATATTTTGCCATTCAAAAATGATTATTTTAATTTGTTCCCAAGCTTAGTTTTATCGCAGACTTTAAAGGGAATGACGACTGTTAAGGTGAGTTATAACCGCAGGATACAGAGACCAAGTTTGTTTTATCTGAATCCATTTAGAAACGAAAGTGATATTTATAATCCGATGCAAGGTAATCCGGAATTGTCGCCGGAGCTGAGTGATAACATTGAAGTGGGGTACTCAACGTTTATTAAAGGTTCTGTAATTAATGCCTCGATATTTTACCGCAATACAAAAAATGTGATTGAAAGTTTTATCAGTCCAATTGTAGAAAATGGTGTAAATAAGAACTTAACATCATATACCAACGTAGGTACCAGCCAATCATATGGTTTTAACGTATTTGGGTCATATAATCCAAAGCCAAAATGGACTTTAATGGCAAATTTTGGTATGAATACTTACGATGTAAGCAATGCAAATAATAATATAAATACCGGAACTTTTGTTAATTATACTGCTTTTGCGAGGTCAGCATATGCCTTGACAGGTGGTTGGAGTACTGAACTTTGGGGGGTTGTTAACTCACCAAGAAGGACTTTTCAGGGAAAAACTGATGCAATGTATTTTTATGGTGGTGCTGTTAAAAAAGAGATTCTTAATAAAAAAGCAACTATTGGTTTAAATGTACTGAATCCGTTTAGCAGAGATTTGAATATTAAGACTGTAAATAATACGGCAACATCAACACAGAATACCGATATCCATTATCCACTGCGCTCTTTTGGTTTAAACTTTAGTTATAACTTCGGTAAACTTAAGTTTACTCAAAAGAAATCTATTAAAAATGACGACTTGAAGAAAGAAGAACAAGGTGGAATGGGAGGTGGTGTACAGTAGTAATATGTTACAGATCGTCTAAAGCTTTCGCCATCTCGACGATAGGAGAGATCTCTTGTTTGTGCTAGTTCAAGAGATCTCTCCTATCGTCGAGATGACGCGATGGCGAGATAAAGACTCTTTCTTAATCTTTTTTGACAGTTTTAAGAATCATTAGATTTTGTGGATTCATATTATAGCCGCTAATGTTATTTTGAGTCATAATTACTGATTGATCATAATAAATGGGAACTATGTTGGCGTAATCGATTACCATTTGATCCATTTTTTGATAAAGAAGATAGCGTTTCGCATTGTCGCTAACATAGTAACTTTGTTCAAATAGCTTGTCAAAATCGTTATTGTAGTAAGCTGTGTAATTTGGGCCATTAGGGACTTTATTTTTAGAATAAAACATTGCAAGATAATTCTCGCCATCCGGGTAATCGGCTATCCAGGAACCCCTGAAAAAATTCACTTCGTTTTTTGACATCAGGTCTCTTAAGCTTGCATTGGGGCTCACATCTACTTTTACTTTTATGCCGATTGCCGCCAATTCACCTTGTATAAACTCTATGAGATCTTTATAAGTAGTAGAAGTGCTGAGGGTAACTTGGGGCATCCCTTTGCCATTTGGGAAACCAGCTTCTGCTAACAGAGCAGCTGCTTTTTCAGGTTCATAATGATACCCCTTTACTGCTGTGCTATCAAAACCAGGCATGCCCTGAGGAATGAAGCCCGAAGTTGCTGGTATGCCTATACTGTTACGTAAATATTTAATTAGTTTGGGTTTATCAATAGCGTAATTTATGGCCTGCCTTACTTTTTTATATTTTAATGGAGAGCGTTTGGCAATGGCTATATTGGTATCGACAAGTATTCCTACGTATTCTGTGCAAAGATATGGACCTTTTTTGAGGTTGAATTTGCCTTTGTATTTTGCGGTCATTTTTCCGCTTTTTGTTAGTATGTCATCACGATAACTGCCGTCCACCTTATCAAAAAAATCAAGGTCCTTTTTAAGGAAATTCATGAATGCACTTTGTTTATCTGTGATAAAGGAGACTTTTACGGCATCAAGATAAGGTAGTTTGGTGTTGCCTATTTTTTCCCAATAATTTTCATTTTTGAGTAATACCAGTATTTCATCTTCTTTCCAATATTTAAATTTAAAGGGGCCTGTGCCAATGGGATGACTTCGAAAATCTTTGCCGTAATGATCTACAATTTCTTTTGGTACTACCGAGCAATATTGAGTAGTAAGTAATTTCATAAAAGCAGGGAATGGCTTTATGAGTTTAACCTGAAAAGTACTGTCATTTATTGCTATAAAATTATGGATGTCTTTTACCTTGTCGCTAAATATCCAACCACCTGAAGATGCGACTTTAGGGTCGATGAGACGGTAAAAGCTGTAAACAAAATCAGCGGCTATGGCTTTTCTGCCCTTTCCATTGGGGAAAATAGGGTCATTGTGAAAATACACATCGTTGCGGAGGTTAAAGGTGTAGGTTAGGCCATCTGTAGATATTTGCCAGGTTTTTGCGATACAAGGCATTATATTGAGGTTACTATCAACCTGTACCAGTCCGTTAAATACTTGATTAATCATCCATAAAGCATTCTGATTGCGCGCAAAAGCTGGATCCAGAGAGGTTAAATTCTGATCAAGGTTCATGCTGAAAACCTTTTTATCCTTATTGGAGGAAGAACTATTGCACGAAAAGACAATAGATAGAAGCAGTGCACAAAAAATATTTATTATAATACGATGCATCAGTTTAGGAATACTAATTTTGCACAAAGTAATAAATAAATCAATATGTCTTTTTTAAATGCGGTTATAAATAGGGTTGAGGATGAACAATTGCGCGAAAATTTTCATGAGCGAGTAGATATAATTCAGCATAAAATTAAGTTTATGGACAAAGTTGCTGTGGCTTGTCTTGATACTAAAAATAATCTTAGTGAGAATTTGAAAGCGCTTATTGCCGAAGCCGGTGGGGTTTTGCAAGATGATGTTAGCACCGCCAGAGTTGTTATTTATTATGAAAAAAGCACCAGTATGTTACAATTGATGGGGGTTGTGCCCTCATTGTTGGAAAAGGAGTGGCCTTCTGTTGAGTACGACAGAGTATATCTTTGGGATGATGAAGCGGCAGTGGCAGATGAGGCAGACGTGGCTGTAAATGCATTAGAAGATCTGGCGGAAATGCTATATCCGGGATACTTTGTTTTTGGAAATGAAGGTAAAACCTGGATGAGTTTTAAAACGCAATAAACTTATTCATCTGCTGGTCAGTAAATTTAAGTGTATCCTCTTTAAAGAAATCACCCTGTTCATTTAATTCAGCTTTAATGGTTGATATATGGAGCCTAAGGGGTAGCACATTTAAGTGCAGGTAACTGCATACGCCACCAAAATGATCAACACCGCGGATGTTTCCGTATTTGCCGGATGATATCCCTACAAGAGCCGCTTTTTTATCATAAAAACTTTCAGGAAAGTTGCAGGCATCTATAAAGACTTTTAATACTCCAGGGAAACTTCCATTGTATTCTGGAATGATAAAAAGAAACTTAGTAGTTTGGGTTACCATTTCCTGAATAGCTTGGAATTCAGGGCTCCGTTTTCCATACAAATCAGATGCAATAAGATTATCAGGTAAATCTTCAAGGTTGAAGACGGTAGATTCTAAGCCTTTTAAAGCCAGTGTTTTCTGATAATAATTAGCGACTTTTAGCGTATTACTTTCAGGTCTGTTGGTTCCGGATATGATGGTTACCATGTATAAATTGTTAATAAGATGTTTAAAACACTTAAGGCTTTAATACTAATTTTGCCATTTAGTTTGTATCTTAGCTATTCGTTAAAATATGCCTAAATAAACACAAAAATAGCATTTTTTATAGATTTACGTCGAGTAAATACAAGCCGTTAGAGAATAATTGTAATTATTAATAAGATAGATGAGTAAAATTATTGCATTGGCAAATCAGAAAGGTGGCGTAGGGAAAACTACTTCATCAATTAACTTAGCCGCAAGTTTAGCCGTACTAGAATATAGAACATTATTAGTTGATGCTGATCCTCAGGCCAATTCTACCTCTGGTATTGGTTTTGACCCAAGAAGTATCAAAAATAGCATTTATGAATGTATCATTAATGATATCGATGCAGTAGACGCCATTCAGAAAACTGAAACACCTAATCTTGATCTGCTTCCGGCACATATCGATTTGGTGGGTGCAGAGATCGAAATGATAAACCTGAACAACAGGGAATATAAAATGAAGGCTGTTCTTGAAAAAGTTAAAGACCAGTATGATTTTATAATTGTGGACTGCTCACCGTCTTTAGGTTTAATTACCATTAACGCTTTAACATCCGCACATTCGGTAATT
>NZ_CAMLHF010000206.1 GCF_946479715.1 uncultured Pedobacter sp.
TGGAAATAGAGTCGTTTAGCCGATAGTAGTTTAGCTTTTTATAGAAAGAATAGGCAAGCTCTACTCCTATCAGAATAAAAAATATAGGAACCGATAAAGCAATATAGTCCACCTTCATTCTACTAATCTAATGAATTAGCAGGTAATTTTTTAAAATAAAAAAGCAGCAATAAATGACGCATGTCACCACTGCTGCTCTAGTATATTAAAATAGAATCAGTAACTAATTTTAATAAAAAAAGCTAATTAATAGCTTTTTTCTGTACGGTTATTGCGTTTAAAGCCACCGCCTCCAGCACCACCAGTATTTGGTTTTTCTTGTGCTTCAGCAACTTTGATACGGTTACCATTGTAATCGCCGCCATTCATGCGTTTGATTGCTTCTTTTGCCTCTTCTTCTACCGGCATTTCCACAAAACCAAACCCACGACTCTGACCAGTTTCGCGATCTTTGATAATCCTTAGTGATTTTACTTGACCGAAATCACCAAATACGGCTGTTAATTCATCTTCCCCTACTTCTAAAGGAAGGCCTGTAATAAATATCTTCATTAATTTCTAAAAATTTGCACAAAGTTAAGCATTTTTCGCTTAAATTCCAATGCTAGTGTCAGTTATAAGTATAATTATATAATATTTTTCATAACACCCCAAAGAAAATTTTGTTTTATTAATTGTAAAAAAACATTGCTTTTTTCTTAAATAATTATAACCAACAAATCGAATCTAGCTTAATTTAGCTTTAAACAGAGATATTGTCCTTTGCCAGGCCAGTTTAGCAGCCGCTTCATTGTATCTGGTTGGCGAGGTATCGTTATTAAAGGCATGATTTACACCTTCATAAATATATACTTTATAATCTATATGATTTTCTTTTAATGCTGCTTCATAAGTCGGAATGCCTGCATTTATACGCTCATCCAGACCACCATATTGAAGTATTAAGCTTGCTTTTATTTTAGGTACGTCTTCTGCAGCCGCCTGAGCTCCGTAGTATGCAACTGCTGCAAGCAACTTTGGATCACTTACTGCAAGTTTGTTGGCCATACCCCCGCCCCAGCAAAAACCAACACATCCGGTTTTTCCGTTTCCATCTTTCCTGTTTCTTAAATATTCGAGCCCCTTTAAGTAGTTCTGCAGGTTTTTTGCCGGATCCAGCTTTCCAATCAGCTCCCGGCCTTTGTCCTCATCCGATGGTGTTCCGCCAAATGGCGATAAGGCATCCACTCCTAAAGCAATAAAACCTTCGGCAGCTACCCTTTTGGTTACATCAATAATATGAGGATTTAAACCCCTGTTTTCATGAATAACGACTACGCAACCCAGGTTCTTTTTGTCTTTTGGTTTTGCCAGCACAGCCTTTACATCGCCATCCGCGCCCGGATAGGTAATGTTTTCGCTAGTAATGCTGTCATCATTAAAGCTAGAAGCCGATGCATAATTATTTTCAAGCAAAGGCAAGACTGTTAAGGCTATAGCTGTGCTTCCGGTAATGATAGCCAGCTTTTTCATGAATTCTTTCCTACTCAGTTTGCTGTGGGTGTATTCATCGTAGAGATTGATGATTTTCTGATCCATAGGTAAATAATTAAAATGAACAATAAGTACTAATATAACGTTTCTATAGCATCGTTTTACGTTTTTATCAATTACGTTACATGATAAAACGTTATTCAATAAGGGGGATTTGTCATGAAATTGTTTTTATTTTTTTCGTTGAAAACAAATTAACAATATCCGTCGTTATATGATCAGTTTGTTTGGTTTAGGTTGGTCTGTGGTGGACCAACCATCTATTAATAACAGGGATAATCGCCAGATTCATCCCTGTTTCCTTTTAATACAGTCTCGTCTTTGGCCGGTTTCCTATATCATTTTAAAAAGCCATTTAATTGACAAAAGGTCGTTCAGAGTCGTTGCAAAGTCGTGCAATACTCGTCTAAAAGTCGTTAATTTAATATGCTGCACCTCTATGGCTGTTTCACTGTTGATTCCACTTGACAACATTGCTACGCCCTGTTCAGTAAAGACATTCGGTGACTTCCTTAATCCCATTTTTTCTTTATTTGGATATCACATCCCGTGATATCCAATCCAATAGTGGAGTTGCTACATTGTTTAAAGCTGTCGTCCTGAATTCATTTCAGGGTCCCGCAAGCGCTATTCCATCTTTCTATTCCCGGATCCTGAAATAAATTCAGGATGACGCGATGGTAATAGCGATGTACTGACGATCTTCTTTAGTTATCTCAAACATAAAGTCTTCTGGGGTTAGAAACACCGATATTTTCATTAATTATAAGTAAGGATTAGATTTAGCATAATCAAGAGATCTCTCCTTCGTCGAGATGACGATAGCTCAGAATAGCGATAGTTCAGAATAACGAGGTGTTATGAACAAGCTCAATCCAGACGGTCTAAAATGCCGTATTATGGAGTCTGCTGTTTACCTGCCAAACGCTCTTCAGTAAAAAAAGAGTTTCATTTGACTAAAATACTATTGAAGTCAGAGTGTAGGATTCTAAAAATCATTATCTTTGTCGCGCAAAAAGCAATTTTTTTCTTAATAATTCGAAACTATCCGAATTAAAATTATAAGAAAATTGTAATTTTTGTTTTAAAAATTAATATATTCAAACTTGGTTGAGTTCAAGTTTTGTTTTCTGTATTTATGATCTTAGATTTGAGAAGTTTTTTTAATTGGCATAGATGTTGATTTTTCAAACTAATTACAAAAGGGGATTATATAGATTTAGGAAGCATTTCTTGGAACATAAACCGACATCAACAATAACCAACCCTGTAATCTAAACATATAGTACTAGCATGCGCAAAAAATTACAAGATAGGATAGCAGCTTTTAAAGATGCTTCAGCAATTAAGGAAAAAGGCTTATATCCTTACTTCCGAGCAATAGAATCAGCACAGGATACGGAAGTGATGATAGATGGGAAGAGAGTTCTGATGTTTGGTTCTAACTCCTATCTGGGACTAACAAATCACCCAAAAATTAAAGAAGCAGCAAAAGCTGCGGTTGATAAATATGGTACAGGTTGTGCCGGATCAAGATTTCTAAATGGTACACTTGACATACATATTGAACTGGAAAAAAGACTAGCGGCTTATGTAGGTAAAGAAGCTGCCGTTCTTTTTAGCACAGGATTTCAGGTTAATTTAGGTGTAATATCATGTTTACTTGATAGAAATGACTACCTAATTCTGGACGAATATGACCATGCTTCTATCATTGATGGTAGCCGGTTATCGTTTTCACGTTCTATAAAATATGCACATAATGATATGGATGATTTGCGCAAGAAATTGAGCAGATTACCTGAAGATGCTGCGAAACTAATTGTTGCCGACGGTATTTTTAGCATGGAAGGTGACCTGGTTAATTTACCGGAGATCGTAAAAATTGCTGATGAGTTTGGTGCGAACATTATGATGGACGATGCACACAGCTTAGGTGTAATTGGCTTTAATGGTTCTGGAACTGCTTCTCATTTCGGATTAACTGATAAAGTTGATTTGATTATGGGTACTTTCAGTAAGTCATTAGCTTCACTAGGTGGCTTTATTGCAGGATCTGAAGAAACTATTGAATTTGTAAAACACAGGGCACGCTCATTGATGTTCAGCGCTAGTATGCCGCCTTCGGCTGTTGCAAGTGTTATTGCTGCCCTTGATATTATTGAATCTGAGCCTGAGCGTATAGATCAGCTTTGGGCCAATACAAATTATGCTAAAAAATTACTTTTAGAAGCTGGCTTCGATATAGGTCATACTGATAGCCCGATTATTCCGGTTTATATCAGAGATAACGACAAAACTTTCTTGATCACCAATATTTTAAGCAAGAACGGAATATTTGTAAACCCTGTGGTTTCGCCTGCTGTGCCATCAGATTCTTCTCTTTTAAGATTCTCATTAATGGCTACACATACTTTTGCTCAGATAGAGGAAGCTGTTGAAAAAATTGCAGCAGCTGCCAAGCAAGTTAAAGTTAATTTATCACAAGTAACTATATGAGAAACATAGTTGCAGTTAGCAATAAAAAGCAATTAGGTCAGTTTATCGATTTCCCTCACGACCTTTACAAAGGAGATTCGAATTATGTTCCGGAGTTATTTATAGCTCAAAAAGATTTACTTACAACACATCCTTTTCATAAACACTCTTCATTGCAGTGTTTTTTGCTTTTCGAAGGAGACAAAATCATAGGCAGAATTGCCGCTATACTGAACAATAACTATAATATTTTTAACAGTGCAAATGATGGTTTCTTCGGTTTTTTTGACTGCATAAATGATCAGGAAGCTGCTAATTTATTATTTGATACTGCAACTAAATGGTTAAAAGATAAAGGTGTAACGGGAGCAATTATTGGTCCGGTTAACTTTTCTACCAATGAATCTTGTGGTTTGTTGATCGAGGGATTCGACTCTCCTCCGGTGGTTATGATGCCTTACAATGCAACCTACTACCCTGCTTTAATGGAGGGCTGGAAACTGAACAAAAAGGTAGACCTTATTGCCTGGAAATTTAATGGCGATAATTATGACGACCGCTCTGTAAAACTTATGGACAGGTTGGAGGAACGTTTGAATAGGAACAACATCACCATCCGTAAGATCAACATGAAGAACTTTAAACAGGAAGCTGCAAACCTGCGTGAAGTTTACAATAAAGCTTGGGATAAAAATGCTGGCTTTGTACCTCTAAATGATGAGGAATTTGATTATCAGGCTAAAGATCTTAAACTGGTACTTGATCCTGATTTTTGTTTTGTTGCCGAACAGGATGGTAAACTTGTTGGTTTTGGCGCTGCCATTCCAGACATGAACCAGATCCAGATTAAAATTAAAAAAGGAAGGCTCCTTCCTACAGGTATATTTAAATTATTATTTGGCAAGAAAAACGTTAAAGGAATAAGAATCTTACTTCTGGGCGTTGTTGATGGTTATCGTAAAATGGGTATCGAAGCTTGTATTTACGGTAGCATCATTAAATCTTACAAGGCTAAAAAGTTCGAATACGCTGAGGCGGGATGGACATTAGAGCATAACGACCTTGTTAATAATGCAATTATTGCCATCAAAGGCGATCCTTATAAGAAATATAGGATCTACGAGAAAGCGATATGAGTAAAAGGGTATTAATTACCGGTGCTACAGGTTTTGTGGGGTATCATCTTATTGAGAAAGCTTTGCAAGCAGGCTTAGAGGTTTATGCTGCTGTTCGTAAAAGCAGCAACAAGAGTCACCTGAGCGAATTTGATATTAAATATGTAGACCTGGATTATAGCTCTGTAGATAATTTAAGATCCCAGCTCGAAGAACACCAGTTCAATTACATTATTCATGCTGCCGGTATTACCAAGGCTAAGACCAAAGCGGAATACAATAAGACAAATGCCGAATTTACAGAACATCTTGCTGTAGCGGCAATTACTGCAAGCATCAGACTAGAAAAGTTTGTTTTTGTGAGTAGTCTGGCAGCTTTAGGCCCGTTGGTTGACCTCAGTAAGGAAATTAAAGAGGACACACCCGCCCATCCGGTAACAAATTACGGTGCAAGTAAATTGCTTGCCGAAAAATATTTATCTGAAATTCCAGGTCTGCCGTTGATCACCATTCGCCCTACAGCGGTATACGGTCCTCGTGAAAAGGATATTTTCATTCTATTTAAAAGTATAAGCAGAGGCCTGGAACCTCATATAGGAAGTTTTAAACAGCAGCTAAGCTTCATCTATGTAAAAGATCTTGCTGATGTTATTGTAAATTCTCTTTTTGTTAAGGTTAATGGAAAGCAATACAATGTTTCTGACGGCAATGTTTACGATCGTTATGCACTTGCCGAGCTAGTTAAAAAGACACTGAAGCAAAGAACTTTTAAGTTCCATTTACCTGTACTCGTTGTTGGCGCTATGGCTTCATTTATGGATTTCATTTATTTAAACAGTAAGAATACACCTACCTTAAATAAAGAAAAGATGGCAGAGCTTACTGCCATTAACTGGGCTTGCAATATTGATCATGCAAAGCATGATCTTGGTTATGCACCTAAGTTTAATCTTGAAAAGGGATTAATTGATACGGTTAAGTGGTATAAAGCCAATAACTGGTTATAGACCAATTACTGATTCTCCATTTGCTTAATAATCTTGTTTACTTCTGTTTCTGTTGCCCTTAGTTTGGTTTGGCAAAACTCAATCAGTTCCGAAGCACGCTTAACCTTATCAGCAAGTACATCTACCGAAACAGATTCATTTTCTATTTCCTGTGCAATTTCAGTTAGCTCCTTATAGGCAGCCTCATATGTTAAATTCGTTCCCATTGTATCTGGATTTAGATTTTACTGTTGTCTTTATTTCTGTTGTGGCCAACCTGACTGTTAATTCCTGACCGGCTTCTACCCCATCTGCATTGCTTACAATCTTGCCGTCTATTTTTATGATCGCAAAGCCTTTGTTAAGGATACTTTGCGGGCTCATTAGCTTTACCAGCGACTGAAAGTGGCCAATATAACCTCTTTTATTAGCAAAATACATTCTGCTATATGATTGCAGGTTGCTACTCAGGTTACTGAGGTCCTTACGTCTGTTTGAGATGATTATTTTAGGGTTGGTAAGTATAAGGCCCGATAAATTTAAAATACTTCTGTGATGCTCGTGCAACAGGTTTCTTGTGGTGTTTATAGTAATCTGATTCAAATGATTAAGCCTGTCTTTATGATGATTGATCATTTGGTAGGTTTTAATCAGCATCATTTTTTGGATACTTAATATCGATTCTTCAAATGCCCTGTTGTGCGCAATAATCAGCTCAGCGGCCTTGGTTGGTGTTTTGGTTGAAGTATGTGCCATAAGATCGGCAATTGTTTCATTCTTCTGATGCCCTATTCCTGTAATTACCGGAATGGGAAATTTGGCAATTGCCCTGCTCAGGTCGTAGTTATCAAATATCAGAAAATCAGTTTGCGAACCTCCACCTCTAATGATTACCACGGCATCATACGCTTTGGCAGATTGATACACTTCTATGATCTTGTTAAGAATCTGCTTGGCGTTTACGTCGCCCTGTACCAGGGTAAAATAGTTATCAATTGTAAAATTGTACCCGAATGAGTTGTTTTCCAGTGTATGCTTAAAATCCATATAACCTGCAGACGTATCTGAGGAAATAACGGCAATATGTTGTAGTACCTTATTTAATTGCAAGCCACTGTTTTTAGTAAAGTATTGCTCTCCCCTTTTTTGAATGAATTCAGGATTTTCCCTGACCAGCCTTTCCAGCGTATCTTTTCGCTGCTGCTCAAATAAGCCCAGGGTAAAGTTGGTATCTATATCTATCAGATTTAGCTGCAGGCCAAAAGCGGGATTATATTGAACGGTAACCTGTACCAATACATTAATATCGTTTTTAAACTTCTGTCCGGTTGCCTGTTCAAAGTTGGCAATGTTTACAGAGGCGTTTCCCCAGGCCCTTCCGGCAATTTTAGCGAGAATCCTGTTAGATGATTTTTCTTTCTCTACCAGTTCAAAATAATGGTAATTGCTTTGTGGCTTATAGGTATAATTGGTGACATCGGCAATTACCCAAAAGGTTCTTTGTCCGAATACCCCATCCATTGCCTGCTGGATTTGACCGGTAAGCTCAGAGAGTTTTATGGAAGAAGGATTAGATGGATACAAGGGAACTGCCATTTGCATCAACATTAAGGATATGCTTAGCACCGCATTTGAGTGCAAAGTTATTGATTTGATGACCCACAGGGAAATCAAAACATACAGGATAATCATATTCCTTTATTTTTTCTGTTACGATCTCGTAAACTGTTCTGCCAAATTCTTCGCCCGGGGTTTCTTCTTTTAAGCTAAAGCCTCCTATTATTAACCCTTTAAGCTTATCCAGTTTTCCGCTGCGTTTAAGGTTCCAGAACATTCTGTCGATACTGTACAACTCTTCATGAGTGTCCTCCACAAATAAGATGGCATCATCAGTTTTAAGATCTGAATTGCTTCCCGCCAGGGTTTCAATCAGACTAAGGTTGCCTCCTACTAAAACACCTTCTATTTTACCCGGCCGATTATAACTTACCGGTGGCGCGGTATATTTAACATCCTCGCCGGTTAGCACCTGTCTTATCGAGAGTATAGTTTCTATTTGAATAGGTTTTGCCAGCAGCCAGTCGTTTGGAAAACTGTTGCACATTTTAGAATGTATGGTTGCAATACCATAATTGCTATTAATATGTGTATGCAGAACGGTGATATCGCTAAAGCCTATTATCCATTTTGGATTGGCTTTGAACTTTGTAAAATCCAGTTTATCAATTATCCTTACCAACCCATAGCCACCTCTGGCACACATAATTGCTTTGATATTAGGGTCATCTAACATCCGCTGCAGATCTGCTGCCCTTTCCAGATCGGTACCGCCAAGTGAAAAGTCTCTGGTCCCTATCGTTTTCCCGGTTTCGACCTTAAAGCCCCAGCTTTGCATCAATTGTACAGATGGCTGGATGTCTAATAAGGAGATGTAACTGGCCGGACTTGTTATTCCTATTGTATCGCCCGGCTTAAGGTATGGTGGTATTTTTGATTTAGCCAGCTCTGGGGCCAACACTTTATTTACCGCCCTTGTATTACTCCATACCTTTGACGTTGAAGCAGATACTCCGGCTGTAACAACAAAGGAAAGAAAATGTTTACGGTTCATTTTGGGTGGCTTTTTCTATATACAATTATAAGGCTAATTGCTGAAATCTGGAGGTATTCTTCGCAATCGTTTTCGTAATATTTCAATATCAAAATGCATTTTTCTGGGGAAATTCAATTCCAAGAGCGGTATATTAGTTAACCAAATATGTTTAAAACCTGGACCGTCTGAATGAAAAAATACTTGATTATTGCCTGTTGTTACTTTAGCTTAAGTGCTAATGCCCAAAATAAAAATGTATCTCTTGTAAGAAATGATCAGGAGCGCAAAGTTGATGTGCTGATAGATGGTAAGCCTTTTACCAGTTTTATCTACCCCGAGAATATGGAAAAGCCCATACTCTACCCGATACTTGCTGCCGATGGTGCGACTCTAACCAGGGGCTTTCCGCTAAATAAACGAGAAGGCGAACGCGTGGATCATCCGCATCATGTTGGTTTGTGGCTGAACTATGAAAGTGTAAATGGGCTCGACTTCTGGAACAACTCTTTTGCTATCCCTGCCGAAAAGAAGGTAAAATATGGATGGATCAGAAATGTAAAGGTAGACAAAGTTGAAAACGGCAAAACCAGTGGTAAGTTAAGTTACACCGCGAACTGGGAAAATCAGGCTAAAGACATACTGTTAAAAGAGCAAACTACATTTGTGTTCTCGGGAACGGATAATGCCAGAATTATTGACAGAATAACCACACTTACTGCTCAAAAAGACACCGTAAAATTTAAAGACATTAAAGATGGAATGCTGGGCATCCGTGTTACAAAAGAGCTGGAATTTCCTTCAAATAAGGTAGAAGAATTTACTGATAGTCAAGGAAATATAACAAAAGTTTCAGCATCAGGTAACGGTGCAAATGGCACCTACCTAACCAGTGCAGGTAAAACCGGTAATGACGCCTGGGGCACCAGAGGCAACTGGTGTGTTTTATATGGTATTAAAGAAGGTAAACCGCTTTCTGTCGCAAGCCGCGGGCGGAGGCCAGATGCCGCCCGACGAGCGTCCTGTGCCCGTGGCCCACGCCGCGCAACTCGGCGCTCCCCCAGACGAGGCGGACCGCGGCCGTCGGCGTGCCGGCAA
>NZ_CAMLHF010000207.1 GCF_946479715.1 uncultured Pedobacter sp.
TATTAAACAAGCTGATAATAAAATTATAGTACGTTTCATAATTGACAATTGTAATAGGTTAGAAATTTAATTTAAGACCAAGAGTAAACGATCGGTAAGCAGGGTAGGCATTGAAATCTAGACCAGCTCTTAAGTTTGAGTTACCGGCGTCGTTAGTGCTTACCTCTGGGTCGGGACCAGAATAATTTGTGATCGTAAATATGTCCTGAGCTGTGAAATAGATTTTAGCTTTACTAACCCCTTTTAAGAACCCGATTTTTGAAGTAGGGATGTTATAACCGATAGTTAGGTTTTTTAATTTAACATACGAAGCATCTTCAACAAATCTGGAGTTGATATAACCACCATATTTTGAAGTAAAGTATCCGTTTCTTGGAATATCAGTATTGTTGTTTTGAGGAGTCCAGCGCTGTAACGCATCTGTACCCGTGTAAGTTTCCAATAACAAGCGATTCATGTTGTAAAGATCGGCACCAAAAGCTCCCTGGAAGAATACACCTAATTCAAATCCTTTGTAAGTGAAACTGTTGTTGAAACCTAATACATAGTGAGGGTATGCATTACCTAAGATCTGACGGTCATCGGCAGTAATGGCTCCATCGCCATTTAGATCTTTATATTTAGGATCACCTGGTTTAGAAAGTGGCTGTGGAGCATAAACTTCATCGGTTTTAATAACGCCATCATAAACATAGCCATACAGTTCACTCAATTCTCTTCCTACTACCAGTTTTGTGAAATCAGCTGCTGGAACGCTACCATCTGGATTAGATGTTTGTGAAATGATGTAAGGTCTGCCAAATAAGTCTGTAGCTTTCTGTTTGTTGTAAGCAATGTTTAAGGTCGTATTCCAGGTCATATTATCAGTCTCAACGTTTCTAGTGTTTATTGAAAGTTCCACACCTTGATTCTGTAGCTCGCCGGCATTTACTGTTTGAACTGTAAACCCAAACTCCTGTGGAACTGGAATATCCAATAAAAGATCTGTTGTTGTTTTGTGATAATAATCTGCGGTAACATTGATACGGTCATTTAAAAAGCCCATGTCTATACCAGCATCAAATTGGTAGTTACTTTCCCATTTTAAATCTGGATTTGGCAAACGTGTAGCTACTAGGCCACCATATAGGTCACTTTCTTCGCTAAGTGACACTCCGGTAGGCCCGTATGTACTCATGTAAATATAGTTTGCAATCCTGTCATTACCAGTTACACCGTAACCCGCTCTAACTTTTAAGTTAGAGAATACGGTATTGTTTTTCATAAATTCTTCGTCGCTAACTCTCCATGCCAATGATCCTGAAGGGAAATAACCCACTCTGTTTTTTGTAGGGAATTTTGAAGATGCATCCTGGCGTAAAGTGAAAGTAGCAAGGTACTTGTCTTTTAGTGCGTAGTTTAAACGACCAAAGTAAGAGTATCTGATTTCTTCTTCTTTGTTAGTGATTGCGCCAATTCTTTCGGCGCCGGCAGAAAGATTGTTATAAAGATATTTGTCCGTAGTGAAATTTTGTACCTGCGTGTAGTGTCTTTCGTTTTGGTCAAATTGATATGAAAAACCAGCAAGAGCAGCAAACGAATGGATGCCATTAAATACCTTCTTATAATTAAGATAAGTTTCGATCAGGTTACGGGTTGCATTTACTTCGTTAACTGAAGCTTGTCCTTTTACTTTTTCACCTGAAACAAGTGTAGTAGGCAAATAAGTTCCTTCTTTGGTAGCTGAAAACTCTGTACCTGCATTTACACGCAAGTTAAGGCCATCAATAATTTGAAGTTCACCAAAAATGTTGGCAGTCATTTTATTGTTGTAACGATCGTTTGTTGGTTCAAGTAACCATGCCAACGGATTATCTCTTCCGTTTCGGCGTGCATAAGTCCCATCAGCATTGTATGGAGCAATAGCCGGGGAAGAAAAAAGTATACCGTATAGAACGTTAGAAGGTACTATGTTCCCATCGTAAGTTTTAAACTCTGAGAATGACCTGGCTGCATAAATATTAGCGCCGGTAGTAAACCTCTTACTAACTTTGTGATCTATATTGAAACGACCTGAGTAACGGTTGAAATCTGTTTTCTTTAAGGCTCCCACTTGTCCGAAGTAGTTTCCTGAAATGGAAATCCTTGTGTCTTCATTACCACCGGTTATGCTTAAGTTATGGCTTTGCACACTTGCATTTCTTGTAGCAAGACTAAACCAATCAGTATTGGTAGTACTTGCAAGATCAGCAGCAGTATACTCAGGTGGATTGCCTTGTTCTATTGCTTTGGCATTAGTAATAGCCTTGTAATCGGTAGCATTCATCAATTCTGGCTTTTCTTTAATTCTTTGAGTTCCATAGTAGCTTTCTAATTCTACTACAGATTTGCCAGCCTTACCTCTTTTTGTGGTAATCATTACTACACCGTTTGCTCCCCTTGAACCATAAATAGCAGTTGCCGAGGCATCTTTAAGGATTTGAATATCTTCAATATCACTTGGTGCAATATCTTTACCATTATCCGTAATGAAACCATCTACTACATATAGCGGTTCGTTTGTAGATTTGATGGAATTACCACCCCTGATACGGATAAGGGTAGAACCACCCGGAGCGGAACTTGCCTGGCTTACCTGTACACCCGAAGCACGACCCTGAATGGCTTGTGCAACGTTTGAAGTAACACCCCCTAAGTTTAAACTCTCTTTTGAAATAGAACTAATTGCACCGGTTAGATCTTTCTTTTTTGATGTACCGTAGCCCACTACAACAACCTGTTCCAAGTCATTTTGGGATTCTTTTAGCGTAACATTTATTTGTGTTTTAGATCCAACAGCAAATTCCTGAGAATCGAAACCGATAAACGAGAATTGCAGAATGCTTTGTGCATCCGGTGCGGTAAGGGCATAATTACCGGAACCATCGGTAAGGGCACCTACTTTGCCGCCTTTTACTTTGACACTAACTCCCGGGATGCCTTCTCCTTTGGCATCCGAAACTTTTCCGCTTACTTTAATCCCAGTTTGGGCATAACCCTCTATAGAGAGGAGAAATGTGATTAATAGTGAAAATAGTAGAAATTTAGATTTCATATTTATTGGTTTATATGTTTGTTGTTTTAGTTTTAAAAAGGAAACGGGCAGATGTTAGGTTTTTTTTTGTTAAAAAACATGGCGCAGCGAAATATCTGCCGGGGTAGAAATGAAAAAAGTCAATAAGGAGAGCCCTATGAAATTTCATTATCATTTTAGTTTAGTTTTGTTTAGTTTTCCCAATCAGATTTACGCTTTTGAGTGTATAAACTGATCTAAAGTATTAAGAGTGAAGGTAGAGCTAAAAACAGTTAGGGACTGTTCAATTGTAATGGAAAAATTGCGCAAACGTTTGTTCTGGCAGTTTTTTACTGAATTACTATCGGAATTTAATAAGTGATTAATTTAACGTTAAATTAATCACTTTCAGTAGACAACTCTATTGTCTGATTATTAGGTCGTTTTCCAATTTTTAACGCTGAAGGGATGATTTTAGTCCATTTTAAAAGAAGAAATAGGTGCTTAAACTAAGGTTAAGTCTATTTGATTTTTATGATTATTGTAAGTGTCATTATATCAGTGTGTTATGTTGAGTGCAAACGATTGATATGCTTTTTTAGTAGAATAAAATTGTTACTTTAGGCTCTTGGCCTCATTCCAATAAATATCCATTTCTGCCAATGTCATATCATTAAGTGCTTTACCATTTTCTTTGGCTTTGCCTTCCAAATATTGGAAGCGTTTAATGAATTTCTTATTGGTTTTTTCTAGTGCGTTCTCAGGGTTGATGTTAATGAAGCGAGCGTAATTAATTAATGAGAACAGCAGGTCGCCAAATTCACTTTCTGCTTTTTCTATGTCAATAGCGGCACCATCCACTACGTTGTATTCATCTTTAAATTCCTGTAATTCTTCTTCAACCTTTTCCCAAACCTGTTCCTTGTTGTCCCAGTCGAAGCCAACGCCTCTTGCTTTTTCCTGAATGCGACTTGCTTTTACTAAAGAAGGCAGGCCAGCTGGTACTCCAGATAAAACAGATTTGTTTCCTTCTTTAAGTTTTAGTTGTTCCCAATTGCGTTTTACGTCGTGCTCATCTTGCACCTCAACATCCCCGTAGATATGTGGGTGTCTGCTAATTAATTTATCACATACACCATTCAGAACATCAATTATTGTAAAATCATTTGTTTCTGAAGCAATGCGGGCGTAAAAAACGAGGTGCATCATTACATCGCCAAGCTCTTTTTTTACCTCATCCAAGTCTCCTTCAAGTATAGCATCAGACAGTTCATAGGTTTCCTCTATGGTTAGATGTCGCAGCGTTTCCATGGTTTGCTTTTTGTCCCATGGGCATTGCGTGCGCAACGTATCTAGCACGGTAAGTAATCTTTGAAATGCGGAAGCAGGATCGTTTGCAGTAACTGGAGGTATATTATTAGGCATTGGATGTTTATTTTATGACGTTAAAGGTAACCATCATTGTGGTTAAAAAAAGAACAAGAAGACCTATTAAAAATATAATATCGGCTGCCCGCTCTAATGGATAGTTTGAAGGCCCTCTTCTTTTCATGGATAGGAATGATAGAATACAGGCTGTCATAAATAATATAATTGCAAGCGCTGTGGTTTCATCAATGATTGTACTGTCGCTCATTTTTGCGACCTTAAGAGAGGTCAATACAATAAAGCAAAGGCCTAACAAGGTTGCAGAGGTATTAAGGATATGCGGTGTTCTATTTTCGGGCATCTATCACATCGTTAAAAATTGTTTTTATTCCTGCTCTTCGAGCTTAATATTCTTGGTGATTCTATATATCTTGCGTTTTTTATGTGGCTTTTCTTCTCCACCAAGCAATACTCCCCATGGTTTTAAAGAATCTACACGATCAAATATAATTTTTAGCATTGCCATATAGGGGATGCATAGGAACATGCCAGATATGCCCCATATCATTTCGCCCACTACTATACCAATAAAGGCAAATAGGGCATTTATCTTTACTTTTGAACCTACAACCAATGGCATTAATACATTGCCATCTAGCGCATGGACACCTGCAAAGGCAACTACTACAAGCAGCATTTTTGCTGCACCAGCGGTAGCAAAAGTAATCAGTACACTAATTAGCAAGGCGGTAAAGATGCCTATATAAGGGATGATATTAAAAATACCTGCTATCAGGCCAAGTAAAACCGCATATTTTACATTTAGTATCCAAAGTACGAGAATCATTAACAAGGTGACAATAAGCATTTGCAGGAATAATCCTGTGATGTATTTTTTGATGATGTATTGTATACGCCTTACAATTTCACCTACTTTATCTGCATGTTGTTCTTCAAACACAGCTGTTAAAAAGGTGAAGAGCACTTTACGATAGTTTAAGATAAAGAAGGTAAAGAGGAGTAGGAAAGACAGAAAAAGCATAGTAGAAGATAGGGTAAGTAATGTAGCTCCTAAAACAGTTGCACTGGTAGAAAGTGCAGCACTGGTACTATCTCTTAAATAGTCTATTTGTTTTTTTGTATTGATGTTAAAGGTATTGGAAATCCAGTTCTGGATGTCGTGAAAAGAGGTTTCTCCTTGCTTTTTGAGCGCAGGCCAGTCTTGCCATAGATCGGTAAGTTGGTTTGCCAAAAAATATAAGATGCTTGATATAAAAGCGATCATAAGTATCACAGATACGATTGAAGCCAGGCTCCTTTTAAAGTGCCATTTTTGCTCCAAAAAATTAGAAAGGGGCAATAACAGTAATGCCAGCAAGAATGAGGTTAGCAACGGCGCAAGTAATGTTTGTCCTAAAATGGCGAGGTACCCTAAACAGATGATTGCAAATAGCACCAAAGCAAGTTTAGCGTAAAAAGGGAGCGTGATGTTTCTCATAGATGATTTATTAAGCCAGTTAGAAAAGTTTAACATAGGAAAATTAACTAAAAACAAACGCCCTGCCAAATATTTAGCAGGGCGTTTGTTTTTATTAAAAGAATTAATGGTTATGCCCAGGCACTGGCTTCGTCAAGGATTGCAATATCCTCTACATTTAATTTTAATGTTGCGGCTTTTTTAAGGTCTTCGAGCTGATCTAAACTGGTAACACTTGCAATTGGTGCAGTTATGGATGGACGGGCAATAAGCCAGGCCAGCGCTATACTTGCCTGATCTGCGCTATATTGTTCTGATACATCATCAAGAGCCTTTAAAATTTTAAATCCTCTTTCATTCAAATAGTTTTTAACTGCGCCACCTCGCTGACTTTTGTTTAGGTCTGTTTCTGAACGGTATTTTCCGGTTAAGAAGCCGCTTGCCAAAGCATAGTAGTTAATTGTACCTAGATTATTATCTTGTACAATTTGTTCAAAGTTTTTTTCGTAACCCTCACGTTGATATAGGTTGTATTCTGGCTGTAAGGTTTGATATTTAGGCAGATTGAATTTTTTTGCTATTTCCAATGATTCAGTTAAGCGTTCCGGTGATAGGTTGGAAGCACCAATCCACCTGACTTTGCCTTCTTTTATTAATTGATGATACGCCTCAAGTGTTTCCTGTATTGGTGTGTCAAAATCATCGTAATGAGATTGATAAAGATCTATGTAGTCTGTTTTTAATCTCTTTAAAGAGTCCTCTACTGCCTGAAAGATATACTTTTTAGATAAGCCCTTTTTATCGGGTCCCATTGGGGCGCCAACTTTTGTGGCAAGTATAATTTTATCTCTGTTATTTCTCTGCGACATCCAATTTCCGACTATTGTCTCAGATTCGCCACCAGTGTTTCCAGGTACCCAGGCAGAGTATACGTCTGCGGTGTCTATAAAGTTAAAGCCTGCATCGGTAAAGCCATCAAGTATTTCGAATGATTTCTTTTCATCCGCGGTCCAGCCAAATACGTTTCCCCCAAAGGCTATTGGGTAAACAAACAAATCGGAGTTTCCTAATTTTCTTTTTTTCATTGCTGTAATTTCTGTTGTTAAGGTAGGTTGTGCGAGTGCATTATTACTTACTTAACAAATTTAACAGCCTGGTGTTTCTAATATAGTCGGTGGTTTGTAATTTATGATAATTATTTAGTCTCAATTGCTTTAGTTGCTCTTAGCATTTCTCGCTTTCCGGGTGCTCCGGGTAGCTTTTCTATCGTAAAACCTACTGATTTGAGTGCGCGTTTAAGTTTTCCGGTAATTGCATAAGTAACGAATATACCTCCTGGTTTTAAAAACTGACAAGTATGCGCAATGATTTCGTCTGTCCACATTTCGGGTTGATGCTGAACAGAAAAAGCATCAAAGTAAATGAGGTCAAACCTTTGCTCGGTTTGGAACCTGTGAAGATATGTTTGTACAATTTTAAGCTGTTGATTTGGAAGCAAGGTAACTGCCTGCAGTAATGCTTTCCCATAATTGTCAATCAAACTGTTCCAAATAGTATCGGGCACGTATGCGGCATAACCTGTTGATTCTAATTCTTCAATCCTTAATGGAAAAGCCTCCAAGCCTGTATATTTAAGCCCTATCTGATATTCTGCACAATGAGAAATGCTCATTAAAAAGTTAAGTCCTGTGCCAAAGCCAACCTCCAAAATAGATATTTCTTTAGCCGGAAAGCTGTCTATCGCATGTTTTAAACCCGCATCAATAAATACATGTTTGCTTTCCTGTAAGGCCCCGTGTTTGGAATGATAGTTTTCTCCAATACTTTCGTTGTATAGGGTGTTTGAACCATCAGCTGTTTGGATAAGTTTATTCATCGGTGCAAACTTAGATAAAATAGTTTTTAACTTTAGACCTTTATTACATGCTATGGATATTGAAACATTTAGAGATTATTGTCTGAGTCTAAAGGGAACTACTGAAGGTATGAAGTGGGATCACCTGTGTTTTATGATTGAAGAAAAGATCTATGTGATTATGTCTCTTGAAGAAGGAAAGTTGTCTATTAAATGTGACCCTGATGAGTTTGATATGTTGGTAGCAAGACCGGGCATCAAGCAAGCTTACCATATGGCAAAACGTCAGTGGATATCTTTAGATAGTTTGGAAGTATTGCCCGATCCTGAATTGAAAAGCCGGGTTGCTGAATCCCGAACCTTTGTACTAAGAAAGCTCAGTAAAAAGGTTCAGGAGAAATATAATTAGTGACTATTTGCCGGATTTAACCCTGCGGCCTTCTGACTCGGAACTGCCTGAGCGCTGACGGGCGGCTTTAATATCGTTACTTCCAAATCGGTATGTACATGTTAAGCGAAATACCTGACTTTCCCATCTTTCATTAACTACATAGTTTTGTGAAGACAGGGCACTTGTAATTACACTTTTTTGCATTTTAAACAGGTCATTCGCGGCAAGTTTGATACTCAATTTTTTATCCATGAAGGATTTATTTATACCAAGGTCAATACCATACTGAGGGTCTATTAATATTGTTCCGTAAACTTGTTTAGATTGATAAAAACCAGACCATTCTATATTTAATGATGGATTTACCGTAATGGTCTGAGTTGTATTAAAGTTAAATGCAACCCTTCCACTTTGAAATGGTTGGCCTAAAAGATCTGGGGTTTTAAAATTGTTGTAGAAACCTGTAAAATTGTTGTTGCTGCTCCACCACTTGGTTATTTGTATCGGGTAACTAATGTTCAGGTTGTACGCATCTTGCGTAGCAAGGTTTTGATTAGATATGAAAATTGTTTTTTTAGCCGTATCTGTTAACAGAACATCAGACATTACATCAGTAGTATGGCTATACCCAAATGTTACGTTTAATGTTTTTTTGTAAGAATAAGATAGTTCAAAAGCATTGGTATATTGAGGTTTTAAGAATGGATTACCAAACCTGTAAGAATACAAATCGAGGTAATAGATAAACGGATTCAATGAGCCATAATCCGGACGATCGATTCTTCTGCTGTAAGAAACCCCCATTTCATGATCTTTAGATAGTTCCTGGTTTATGAATATGCTTGGGAAAAGGTTGATGTAATGTCTGTTTACAACTTTTTGTTCTGTAACAGAATTTCCTTTTGAGTTGGTTTGCTCAGCCCTTAATCCTAATTGTACAGATGTAGTTTTAAATTTCTTATTCAGGTTAGCATAGGCCGCATTAATGTTCTCATCGTAAAGGAATTGATTACTGCGCTTAACATCGTTTTGCCACTGGTTGTTTTCGTAGTTCTCAAAGATGAAGTTGTTGTCTGTTTCTACAAAACTCGATTTTAAGCCAACTTCAAGTTTCATCTCTTTGTTAATAGGGTAGGTGTAATCTGTTTTTCCTGCCCATATTTTGGTTGTGGATGGTGTAGCATTTCTAAAAATATAGTCGGGTTTGGCAGGCTGACCTTGATTGTTTAAATATCTATTGTTGAAATTGTTATCCTGTCTGCCAATATGTTCAGAGTAGTCGGCATCTATACTTATTTCCTGGCCAAGGGTATCTATTGTTCCTTTATAATTCAGGTTGTAAGACATACCAGTGTATTTATATCTATTAGGGTTTTGAGCGACAACTGAGGAGTCTGTTTTGGAAGGCTGATCGCCGATCAACGTAAGCACATCTGATGCATTTTTTCCGTTCGCATTATATCCATTAAAAGCAAAGCCAACTGTGTTTTTATCATTGATGAAATAATCTATCCCGCCTTTATAATTGCTGTTGTTTCTGCGTCGTATGTTCATATTGGTTTGATCAAAATAGGTTTGATCGGTTGCGGTATTATTTACCCTGGCAATATCTGTGCTGCCAAA
>NZ_CAMLHF010000208.1 GCF_946479715.1 uncultured Pedobacter sp.
AGCAGGCCCGTCGGTACCAGTTCAGGTATTGGGTATGCAAGGTGCACCTACGGCAGGTGATAAATTCAATGCACTTGAAAGTGAAGTTGAAGCAAGAGAAATTGCAAACAAACGTTTACAGTTAATGCGTGAACAGGGTCTTCGTACTCAGAAACACATTACTCTTGATGAGATTGGCCGTCGTTTAGCGATTGGTAACTTTAAAGAGCTTAACCTAATTGTTAAAGGTGATGTGGATGGTTCAATTGAAGCACTATCTGATTCATTACTGAAACTTTCTACTGAAGAGATTCAAATCAATATCATAAGTAAAGCGGTAGGTCAGATCTCTGAATCTGATGTATTGTTAGCTTCTGCTTCTGATGCGATCATTATAGGTTTCCAGGTTCGTCCGTCATCAGGCGCGCGTAAACTAGCAGAGGCTGAGCAGATAGATATCCGCTTGTATTCTATCATCTACGATGCGATCAATGAGATCAAAGCGGCGATGGAAGGTATGTTGGCTCCGGAATTTGAAGAGAAGATCACTGCCAACGTTGAGATCAGGGATACCTTTAAAATTACTAAGGTTGGTACAATTGCCGGATGTATGGTATTAGATGGTACAATTACACGTAACAGCAAAATCCGTATTGTTAGAGATGGTGTGGTAATTTACACAGGTGAATTGGCTTCCTTGAAACGTTATAAAGATGATGTTAAAGAGGTATCTAGAGGATACGAATGCGGATTGAACATCCATAACTTTAATAATATTGAAGTAGGCGACATTGTTGAAGCTTACGAACAAGTAGAAGTGAAAAGGAAGTTGTAAAATAGATAATATATAAAAGGCGCTTTAAAATTTTTTAAAGCGCCTTTTTACGTTTTTACATTAGCTTAAACTGCTCGTTTATCTGAAAATTTTAATAATGTCGTCAGAAACAGTTACTATTCTACTTGGATCCTTGCCTTTAACAAAAGTACAAAGCTCGTCAATACTAGGATAGTCATCTTTACCTATGAACAGACGGGCATCATCGATAAGTATTCCGTGGTAAATCTTTGAGGTTAAAATGATTTCCAGTTCATTTAATATTGGCGTATTCTTATCTGCTTTAGCGGTTATTCCCGATGAGTAGTGCCCATCAAGCCAGAACAGTGCTGGTTCATCAATTTCATTTAAAAGGGTTTTTAGCATGACACCACTATCTCCCTGAATAATTTTAACATTAGGGTAGGCTTTAAATCGCTCGACTGCCTTGATATGCAGGTCTTCCCCAAGTTCTATGGAATACACTTTTTTGAAATGTTTTCTTTGAGACTCTACCATATCACCCAGGTAAGTTCCTGTTTCAACAAATATATCGAAGTTGTTTGCTTCTCTGTATTTATGAATGTTGTTCTGCTTAATGATGTGTAAGGTGGGCAGGTCCATATCAAGATCTAAATAATCAATAAATTGATCAAACCGGGTTCTATATTTTTTAAATAAAAAAGATAGTTTTCTGTCGTCAGATCTTTTAAAGATTGTATCGCTAATTCGCTTTAACATTTTTTAATTTTCTTTTGATCAAATATATATAATTTATTGATGTATTATAAAGCAGCCAAAATGTCGTTGATCCTATTAAAATACGTATGATTTTTTAAAATATTTAGCTGCATTTTTTTGATCATTTCAATTCGTTCCTCGGGATGCGAAATGTAATGACGCGTTTTTTCTATAAAATCGCTACTGTTAGCAGCAATTACCAATTCATCTTCATTAAAATATTTCCTGGCGAGCAAGTTATCGCAAATTTGGAATCCACCCAGCATAGTTGAGGTAAAAACACGTTCGTTAAGTAATATTTTGTTTTTAATTTGGGCCTCTGTATGAACATTTGGGGTGATAAATGAGCGGCTATACAATTGCCTACTTTCAATCGTTTCAGGATTGATCATATTATGCTCCGTATACTCCAAGTAGTTGCCGAATTCCTTTTTTAAAGGCTCTATAAATGATTTGTATGTTGTGAGGCGGTGACCAATGTTGCCAACCCATAAAAAGTCGAACTCTGGGGCTGATAGGGGTTCTGTGTGTTTTGTTTTGTCCGCGCAATGAAGCAGTTGAATAAACTTTAGATCCAATTCTTTTTGATAGCCTGAAAAAAACCTTTCATTAATCAGTTCGTCATGCTGAGACCAAATCAGTATGTTGTGTTTTGAACTATATTTACTTAAGACCTGTTTGGTTTTTTTAAGTATTGTGTCTATTTGTGGCTCATAATCACAAGGTGAATAGAAAGATCCCCAAAGGACAAGAGCTGTAGATTTGAGTATATTTAAGGGTAGATAAGGAATATTATCTACTGACGTAAATATAATATCAGGACTAAAAGCGATGAGTTTGAGCTTTTCTGCTGGCCAAAATGAATTTTGGAGCTTACTTATGTCAAAAAATTGAAAGGAGTCACCACGATCTATAAAGGCATTTTTAAAGCCATTAGCCACAGTTTTAGCTGCGTAACTCCATTTGTTGTTTGTTTGATAGATGTAAGCAATTTTTTTCATTAAATGTATTTGGTTGATATTTGGAGAAATAACTATAAGCTGATCCAGTTTTCCGGAAATGACATATGGACATTTGGATCGCTGTGATTTACCCATTTTTTAGGTCCTATGACAATCTTATCCGGGTTTGGATTAAGCCAAGCGGCCCACCAGCTAAAACTGCTATTGGCAATAATATTATGCTTGCAGGAACTCATTAATTGCATGTCAATATAGCTAGACAATTCTTTATTCCAAGAGATAAAAGTACAATTATCAAGATTTAGATTTTCTGTACACCAAAGAATGTCATCAGAGAAAATAAAGAAACTGGGAGAAGTTAAATTGGATTGGATGTAACTGATGGCTTGTTTGTAATACTCAGGGCCACATAATCCACCAAGAAGTGGATCTTTAAGGTAGTCTCCTCGTCTGATGTGAATGGAAACACTATTTTTAAGTTTAACCTGATCTAAAATCTGTTGGTTTTCTTTAGAAAGAGGGGATGTAAATTGGAATTCGCTTTTTATTTCACCGGCAATATCCTCGAAATATTTAAAATTTTGCCAGTAGCCCCAATAATATGCTGTTCTTGGATTATTCAAAATCGATTCGTCGAATGAAAAGAGTGTTTTTTCTTCTGTATAAGTATTCTTAAGACCGAGTATTCTCCTTAGTTTCCTATAAATCCATTTTTTATTATAATATAAATTACTCGTAAATGATGAGACCTTGTTTATTTTTAAACCGAAGATATTCTCCAATTCAAACCCATTATGCAGTGGGTAGTCATTATAACCCTGCAAATCTGCTTTAACATTGGGGAATTTACTTTGTAAAGACTTATACAGGGTATATTGAAACATTTGATTGCCTAAACCACCTAGAAATCTGATAATTTTCATTGAATTGATTAATGTTTTAGTAAAGCAGGGAATGTTTGTTACAAGCACTGCGAATTTTTATGTGGATAATTGGCCCATTCCCTTGATTGAAAGCTTAAATGCTTTTCTAAGCTGACGGAAACTCACATAAGACCATTTAAAAATATTCTTATTTAATAATAACGAAAGCGCATTCATCTTAGCCTTTTTTGTATAGATTATTTCAAACCATTTGTTAAACAACATCTTTTCAAAGGCTATTTCAGGATATTTATTTAAAGATCTGTTTGCGGCTTTTAATTTAGTAAATAAAGAAAGGTAGTCTGTGAAATCAGGGGTACTGTAATCCCATTCTAATATACTGAAAAATGCATCGGTTAATTTTTTGTCAGGACTTATATGGAGCCTAATTAGCTGTTTTTCCTTGATTGAACGAACTTTTATTCGGCCGACTTCCGATTGTACTATAGAGGTATTGCTGCCATGAATTCTGTATTTTACCATAATGGAATCTAAGTTGCCTACTGGGTATTTGTCTGAAATTCGTATAAATAGTTCATAATCCTCTGCCGGTGCATAGTCATCGTACCCGTTTAATTCTTTTAATACTGCAGTTTTATACATTACCGTTGAATTGATAAACGTATTTTGAAAGAGCAGCGTCATTTTTATTTTATCGGAATCTATAGGAACAGTAAATCGGTTATCAACCACTGGGGTGCCAACCTCGTCAATAACAGAACCATGTCCGCCACATAGTGCAAAATCGGGATGTTCCTGAAAGAAGTTGTATTGAAGTTCTAAGCGGTTATATATAGCAACATCATCACTATCTAATATAGCAATGTACTCACCCCTCGCTTCATTCAGAACAACATTCCTCGTATAGGTTAACCCTCGGTTTTTATCATTGTGAACCAACCTAATCCTGGGATCTTTGAAATTGCTTATGATGTCAACCGTTTCATCTGTAGAACCATCATTCACTATCAATAATTCAAAGTTTTTAAAAGTTTGGTCTAAAATACTTTGAATTGACTCACTTATATAATTCGCTGCGTTGTAAGCAGCCATAAAAACTGTTATTTTTGGGTTCATGCTGAGCAAAGATAATGTTGATGAGCGAGAGAGATTAGGATTGCGACTGATAATTATGTAAGAAAGGATATTATTTAGGCATTACAGACAATTCTCTTTTGTAGGCCTCATCAAAATCACATTCATCAGAAAGTTGCTTTATTGTATTAAAAGCATTATTACTAAAATTCTTTAAGAGCGCTCTGTTTTTGACAAAGACCTCTAGTTCTTTAACAAATAGCATTGCAAGATCCTCGACGTTATCGAGATTTTCAACCAGAATTCCATTTTCTTTTTTGATGGAAATATAATTTGAAAGCTCGCCCACGTTCGTTGATATTGGGACAACGCCCATGTTCATCCCTTCAAAAACAACAAGCCCCCAGCTTTCTCTGTGGGAGGTAAGCAGTAATAAATGTGCTTCTTTGTAGTAGTTATTCAAGATGTTTTTATCGTGGACTTCTCCAATGATGAGTGAGTTCGGTGGAACAGCTGTTTCTCCTGCTTTAAAATCACCTATAATTTTAAATTCAACCGGAAGATTTAATTTGTAACAGATCTCTGCAATCCTGATCAGCACATTTGGCCTTTTTTCGGGGCTGTTTCTGGCAACAAAAAGGATCTGCAATGCGCCGTCATAATCTTTAACAGGAAAAAAGCCGTTAAAAGCAATTTTATTCTGAATAACTGTTAATCTTTCTAAATACTTATCTGGGACATTATTTAGTCGGTACAATTCTTTAAACTGTTGAATAAGCACCTTTCCTACCACTATCCTTTTATTTATTCTAGGTACATGAGGAATGCTGTACCATTCTATTCCTTTGTCGTCATCAGTAAAATTATGCATAATATCTATTACCTGAACGTGAGGGTCTAAAAGAGGAATCAGATCATACATAAACCTACTGCACCACCCAGAAACTACAGGGCTTTTCTGCGCGTTTATAGCTTTAGCTAATTTTTTGAATAAGTGTTGTTTAAGTTCTTTTTTTTCAGCCCATCTGCCTAGTTCAATTACATCGGCGGCAGCCTCAAATTCTTCTTGGAATCCATTAGTTATAGACCTGTCTGTAATAAAACAAAGTGGTTTAGGGTCATTAAAAAGATTCATTATATCCACATGCACACGTTCTGCACCTCCAAAAGACCAGGAGGGAAAGAAAAAATAAATATCTCTTTTCTTTGAAAGTTGTGTTTTTATGTTAGAATATCTGGATAAAGCAGTAATATTTTCTGCAAATCTTTTAATCTTTTTAAGCATAATGAATTTTTTGGACTCTTGTTTTTAAAGTAGTAGATGTTAAGATTCATTTATCCCTCCATGAGCATTTTTATTTTCGAGGTAATGGAATCTGGAGTAACAATAGATGGTAGCAGATAGCTCAGAATCTTCCTTTGTTTTGATTTCTTTTTGTGCGAATAAAAAATGTACTTAATCGGAGTGATTAAAATTAACCTTATTCTATTAAATAGGGTTATCTTACCTGTAGGGCCAAATTTTAATGCCAGGTAGTAATCATCCATAATTGCATTGGAATTACTAAAATTTTCATATAATCTGCTCTTATAATTCAATGTCAGTCTTCCTGATGTGATATAGTGTTTTAAAGATAAATTAGAATCATAATATAAATGATATCCTTTAAGAACGATTCTTAAGCAGTATTCAGTATCCTCTGCAGACAATATACTTTGGTCATTTTCATTTATTAAAACAGAAGGGAATGTCATATAGGTGTCCAGGTAGAGTTGGGTTCTTGACGCTAACCCTGCACCCCAAAGTCTTGCTTTGTAAGTAACATCTCCGGTGTTTTTAGCTTGTTTTCCAACGGCATAACCTTCTTTAACTTCATCAAACCATTCAGGAAAGGGAATTCCATCCTCAGATACAGCAATGGCCTGACCGCCAACAGCCCCAATTTTAGGGTTTTTATCCAAAATATTAAATGCGATATTCAGATAATCCTGGTTTAGCCAATTATCATCATCGCAAATTATAAAATATTCATATTTAGCGTGGGTTATTCCCTTTTGAAAAGCGAATAATTTGCCCGGCTTACTTTCGTGGATAATACTCAGAGGAACGTTTGGAATATCGTATTGTCGCCATATTTCTGTTGCAAGAGCAGATGTCCCGTCTGTTGATGCATTGTCTACGAGGATGATCTCCCAGTTTAGGCTTTTTTGAACAGCCTGAGCGGCAAGGTGATTTAGTGTTTCTGAAAGCCTGGATGCTCCATTATATGTACAAATAATAACGGTAATGCCTTTTTTCATTGAATTTTATTTCCTTCTTTTTGAATTAGCTAAATGTTTGTAATTCAATTAGCTTTTTATAGAGGCCATTATGGTTAATTAACTCCTGATGTGTTCCTGCTTCAATAATCTCTCCCTTATCAATAACAATGATAAGATCAGCACCATGTATTGTACTTAATCTGTGAGCAATTACAACTGAAGTACGATTTTCCATCAATTTGTTTAGTGCATCCTGAACAAGTTTTTCTGATTCTGTATCTAGAGCTGAGGTTGCTTCGTCAAGAAGCATAATAGGTGGGTTTGCCAAAACAGCTCTTGCTATGCATAAGCGCTGTTTTTGTCCGCCCGACAATTTGTTCCCTCTGTCGCCCGTAAAAGTTTGATAACCATTTTCGGTTTGTAGAATGAACTCATGTGCGTTAGCAATTTTTGCGGCAGCAATTACTTCCTCTTCAGTTGCGTTTGGTTTGGCAAAGGCTATATTGTTATATATGGAATCGTTAAATAAAACTGATTCCTGGTTAACCATACCTAATTGAGAACGAATACTCTCTACAGTTAAATCGGCATAGTCGAGCCCATCAATTTTAATATGCCCTGATTTTGGGTCATGGAACCTCGGTATTAAGTCCATAAGTGTACTTTTTCCGCCACCAGAAGGTCCTACTAGCGCTATAGTTTTGCCCTTTTCAATAGTAAGATTGATGTTCTTTAATACCTCTTTTGATTCGTATGAAAATGAGACATTTTCAAAAACCAGGGAATTTTTGAATGAAGATATTTCTGTTGCATTGGGCTTATTGACCTGTTCTGGTTTGGTATCAATTAAATCGAGAACTCGTTCTCCGGCCGCTATTCCGGTATGGATTCCACTAAAAGAATCGGTAAGGGCTTTAGCTGGGCGCATTACTTGTGAAAATATGGCTATATATGCTATAAATTGACTTGTTGATAGAGCCCCCGGCTGATGGCTTATAATTAAGCGACCACCATACCAAACAATGAACGAAACCATTACTATACTTAAAAACTCAGACAAAGGGGATCCAAGTTGTTGACGCCTTACCATCTTACGGTTTATGTTGGAATAGAAAACATTCTCGCTATGGAATTTCTCTTTTATTCTCTCTGAAGCGTTAAATGCTTTAATAATTTTTATTCCACCTAAGGCCTCATCTAAAAAACCAATCATTTTTGCAAAAGATTCATGGGCTTCTTTGGCCTGATGTTTTATTCTTTTTACAATTTTACTTATTACAAAGGCTGAAATTGGAATGACCAATAAGGAAAACAGGGTTAGCTTTACAGAAATGGACAAAAGTACAAGAATATAGAAAATAAGGGTGAGAGGCTCTTTAAATACTACCTGAAGAGTGTTCGTGACCGTAAATTGTACAACTTGTACATCGGCAGAAACTTTTGATATTATGTCTCCTTTACGTTCATTATTGAAATAACCGACATGTAAATTCATTACATTTTCAAATACCGTTTTCCTTAGGTTAAGCAAGGTGTGAACCCTTAAATCTTCCATAGTTCGTTGAGAGAAGTACCTGAATATATTGGAAAGTAAAACAGAGAGAACAATAATAATACAGATATAGGTTAAGGTTTTCTCCTGTCCGTTTGTAATTATTGATGAGTTTACAAACTCTTTAAATTGCGCTGTAATATTAAATGCAGATGCGGCATTATCGGCTAAGCCGGCGCTTTTAGTAGGATTTTCAGATATTAAGGTTTCAAATAATGGGGCTAATAAGGTAAGGTTGAGTACACTAAATATAACGGAAAGAACTGTAGTGATAACATAGGGTATAGCAAATTTTTCTATCGGTTTGGCAAAGGAAAGTAATCTGAAATAGATTTTCATTGAAATGTATTTAGTATTTTATCGGTTGTGATAATTTTGTTGTGTAACACTAGTAATTAAAGAGCAAAGGTACACACTATTTAGTTTTATTCGTGATGATTCATTTATCCAGTCTGGATTTCTAATCTTTTATCAATAATGATAATAGCTGGAATAATTTGCTTTGCTATAATCATTTTTAATGTTGGGTTGGCGTTTTTACTGTCTATATCAGCAGAGGCTGAATCTTTTATTATGTTCAAATATATTAAAATGACAGTGTAATATAAAACGATGTATATTTGTATTTCATGTACCAAAGCACTTCGATTGACATAGTAATACCTTCTTTCAGGTTAGACGAGAATGTACTTTTAAATATTTTCAATGTTGAAAGACCTGCTGGGTTTTTAGTGAATTTTTATATTGTTGCTGATAATCCTTTGTTGGTTATACCCGATAATATTTTAAAATTGGCCACCGAGTATAAAATCAACCTGATTAAAAATGAAATTAATCTGGGGTTTTCTAAAACCCGGAATAATGGGATTAGATTGGGCAAGGGTAAATGGGTTTTGTTGCTGGACGACGATATTGTACCCTCTGAAAAGCTATTGATAGCATATGCAGAAGCAATTAAAAAGACCCCGGATTCTATTGGTTTTGCTGGAGTAACTAATTTTCCCTTGCCATTTAACGCTGCTACTAAGGCTATGGATATTAACGGAACTACTGGACATTTTAAAGCAGCCTTAGATAACAAACCTTTGGTGTGGGTGCCAACTGCGAATGTTATGTTAAATAGAGAAAAAATGGACATGACTTTGTTTAACGAAAAGCTGGATAAAGGTGGTGAGGATGTAGAGTTTCTACTTAGGAATAGCTTATTGTATAATGAAAAGTATGTTCCTGTACCTGATGCGGTTGTGGAGCACCCATGGTGGAATAATGGAGCCATCCAAACTGAAAGGATTTTTAGATATGGGCGTGGGGCAGCTGATATTGCCG
>NZ_CAMLHF010000209.1 GCF_946479715.1 uncultured Pedobacter sp.
TCTCCGCCTTTAAGTTGTTCCAGTAATATTTGGTCTTCATCTTCCATTATGAACTCAGGTAAACTAAAGATATAAGTTCAAATGAATAATATCAAAATTTTACACAAACGTTTGCATAAATTTTCGACATGCAGAAGCGTTTTTATTCAATTCTTTGCAAAGAAATTTCAAATCGGGAAATGTTATTTGGAAATCTGCTGACGTAATTTTAAGCAAAGAATGGACATTCTACTGAGACATGGGGCTTTAAAGCCTTTATCAAACGCTTGCGCAGCAGTTATAACACCTTGACTTACAACATTGCTGGATACTTTATTACTTTTTCATATCAATTCATCCTAAACCAAATTTTATGAAAAAAAGTAATCTTTTATTAGCGTGCGTTTTTTGCAGTATTCTCTTCACATTTTCATGTAAGAAGGCAGAACACATCCAATCAGAAGAAAAAAATTTGTCGGTTCATGACTCCACTGCCGAAATTATTACCCAAACCCGAAATGTAAACATCGTTTACTTTGTACCCAGCGACCTGGATACATTAGCCGGCTACCAAAAGAGATTGAGCGACCTATTATTGTGGACCCAGGAATGGTACAAACAGGAAATGAACCGCAATGGTTATGGCTATAAAACTTTCGGCCTTGCCAATGATGGTTCAGATGGTGTAAAAATCATTACGATAAGAGGTAGTTTACCTAAAAGCGGCTATCCATATTCAGGTGGCTCGGGAGCGGTAGCTAGTGAAGTGAATGCTTATTTTGCTGCTCATCCGGCCGATAATACCAGCGACCATACGCTGATCATTATACCAAGATATTCCATTGGCGCCAATGGTACGCCTAGTGGTGGTCCTTTTTATGGTACCGGCAGGTGGTGTTATGCACTTGACTATGAAGAAATGGATATCCAGAACCTTGGCAAAACTGACGCTGTTGGCAATAGATTCAGTGTATGGTTCGGCGGCATGGTTCATGAATTAGGCCACGGACTGAACCTGCCGCATAACAGGCAAAAGGTTTCGGAAGATGCTACTCTGGGCATGGCTTTAATGTGGGCGGGTAATGGTACACTAGGTAAAAGCCCTACTTTTTTAACTGCTGTTGATGCGGCAGTTTTAAACACCAATCAGGTATTTAACAACAATAGCAATACGTACTATGGCTCAGTAACGTCGAGCATCAATAAAATATATGCAAGCTATTCAAGTGCGCAGGCTTCGATTGTGGTATCGGGTAAATTTACATCAACTGGCAATGTAACGAGCATTCTCTATTTCAATGATCCTAACGTGAACAATGAAGGTACGGGTGTGAACCACGATTACAACGCCATAGGCTGGGAATCGAAAAAAATAGGTACCGACAGCTTTAGGGTGGTGATGCCTATTGCCGATCTGGTAGAAAAGGCAGACGGGATTCCATATGAATTAAAGGTTAAACTGGTACACGATAATGGTACTGTTACTCAGCAAATCTATAGCTATACATTTGCCGGTGGAATTCCTGTTTTAAATTTCAGTACCAGAAACGAGCTTAGCAAAACAGGCTGGAGCATTGCTTCATTCAGCTCTGAAGAAACAAGCGGTGAAGGTGCCGTAAATGGCAGGGCCAACACATTGATTGATGGAAGTGGAAGCACTTACTGGCATTCGCGCTGGTCAAGTTCAGCAACCTCCTACCCTCATAATGTGGTGATAGATCTGGGATCTTCTAAAACAGCAAGTGGTCTTAGTTTAACTCAACGCAGCGGTTTAAGCCGCGCGGTCAAGAATTTCGAGGTATTGACCAGCACAGATGGCATCAATTTTACTTCGGTAAACAATTATGTTGCAGCAAATGCAGACGGACCTCAATATTTTGATTTTGGAAGTGCAAAAACTTTCAGGTATATAAAGGTTATCGCCAATTCTGCACATGACGGATTACAGTTTGCAGCTTTAGCCGAGTTGGGATTGTATTAATTAGGGAAGGTTAGTTAATAGTAACAGGGGGCGTTCATACTTTTTGAACACCCCCTTGTTATTTTAGACAGCAGACTTACAAACCTTTAATTCTATTCTGTTCATCCCAGGCGCCATTCCGATCTCTGAGCCTCTTGTTGTTCTTAGCATTTTTGCTGATCCTATAACTGAAAGAAAGTATAACTGTTCGGGTATCCTGCCTGTTTCTAAATGCAGCACTGGAACCAACTACGTTATGGATACTGCCTTTACGGATAGCTGAATAGAATAAATCGCTGCCATTAATCCCTATGGAACCATTACCTGAAAACAGTTGCTTTTTAACTCCCGCTCTAATGCCTGCTATCCCAAAACTTGTTACCTGATTGGAATAATTACGCCCTCCCCAGTCAAAAGCAAGATCAGCACTCCAGGTTTTGCTTAAAGAAAAGCGGTTATACCAGTTAAATGACTGCATAACCACAGCTGTATCTACAGTAATCCCGTTGAATTCAGATTGTAAATGTACCCGTTCAGGATTGACCGTAAAATCGGCATTCCACCATTTGAAAATATCCTGATTATACGAAAGCATTAATCCTGTTAAGATGACGGAGCCGACGTTTTCCGGTTTCTTGATATATACATCATTAATGGCTTTGATAACAGGGCTACTGGTATTGGACATAAATGAATAATAAACGTTGGTGGTCAGTTTATCCTTAAATACATGAGTGAGCTGAACGTTATTGGTAAACTCAGGACTAAGAAATGGATTCCCGGACTCCTGATTATATTTTTGCACTACCATAAGAAAAGGATTCAGCTGATCATATGCCGGTCTGTTGATGCGTTTTCCGTAGCTTAAAAAGAACTGATTCTGATTTGTAGAATCGGGCTTATAGGAAAGGAAGAATGAAGGGAAAGCATTGAAGTAATTCCTTACAAAGGATGAATCTGATTTTTGTATGTTCCCCAGCTGATGCCCCCTGGAACTGGTATGTTCCATCCTAAGCCCCACCTTAATACCAAGCTCACCAAGCTCTCGGTATCCCTCTATATAAAAGGCATTTATGTTTTCACGGTATAAGAATGCGTTTGTTCTGTTATAATCCGGTTGTTCCAGTTCGGCAACGCCAGAAAAGTAGTTGGCCTGGTTATCTGTTTTTATAAAGCTTGATTTTAGACCCGCACTGAGTTTGTAATTATTTTTTAATGAGAATGAATAATCGGCCCGGGCAGAAAAGATATCTATTGTTCTTGGAAGATCTCCTCTGATACGTTCTAATCCCAATGCCTGACCAGAGGCACTGTAACTATTGTTGCCAAAAAGTTGGTTGTTGGCGGAATTGTAGTGTGTGTAATCGACATCTATACTGAGCTCGGTTCCTGTACTATCGAACTGGTGCAGCATATTTAAATTCATTGTACCATTCTTGAACAGGTTGTTTACGCTATGACTGGAGTTTACTATAGAGTCCAATTCATGATTGCCGTTCATCATTAAATTCTCAATCCCTCCATGTTCGTTAACCCGATTCCTTAACCCGTTGAAAATAAAACCAATGGTAGTTCTTTTGTTCAGGTAATAATCGACTCCTACTTTTACATTGCTGTTGTGCCTGTTGTAAAGTATTTCTCCTTGCTGTTCCAATATTGAAGTTAAGCTGCCTGTCTCATTTTTAAAGCTTCGGGTTGCCGAGGAATTCTGGAAATCTTTAGGGCTGCCGGCCCCTACATTTGTGAAAAGGTTTAGTTTGTTTATCCGATAGTTAAAATTGAAGGAGCCATTTATTTTTCTATAAATCCCCTTTCCACCATTTAAGGTTATACCGGTATTGAAGCCCTGCTGCTTACTTTTTTTTGTTAAGATATTGATAACGCCACCACTGCCTGCTGCATCATACCTGGCCGGAGGATTGGGGATCAGCTCGACCTTATCTAACTGATCTGTTCCCATAGTTTTCAAATAAGATACCAGATCGGCGCCCGACAAATAGGTTAACTTGCCATCAATATAAACCGTGACTCCCTTACCCATCAGGTTAATTGCACCTTCTTCGGTAACCCTTAGGCCAGGCAACCGGCTCAGGAGCTCAAACGCGTTGGTACCAGCAACGTTAATAAGACCATCAACATTTACTATAGTGCGGTCAATTTTACGCTCTATAGCCTTTTTACGGGTGGTAATTTTTACTTCTTTAAGGTCCGTTGTTTGAGCCATGGAAGAAGTTGCGATCAGACAGAGTATTAGAAAAATTTTCATCATAATTAGCATTAAGTTTCAACCAAATTAGCTCCGCCGGGCTTTCAGGAAAAGACTAATCGGTGAACAAGGCGATGTCCTCGACAAACGCTTAAAAAGGGGTATATTCTGATGAGCTAAATAGTGTATTTTTGGGTATGAAGAAAAACCTCTGGCCCCTAATGGGTGCCTTTATTGTTTTTTACATGTTAGTTCATGGGAGTGGGCACCTGCCAGGCTTACTCCGTGGGAAGTGGACGCTGGTAGATGAACGTAGTTTAACAGTACAGGCGCTGAGTATGTTAACAGACCTCAGTATTTCATTCCTGTTCGTTTTGTCGACCTATATGGTAATGCATAAATATTACCCTAACAGGAAGTATATCGGGCTGTTTCTTAATATAGGCCTTATTATCAGTATTGCTTTTATCAGCTGTTTTTTAACCAGTTATGCAGCAACCCTCGCACTATCTCGGGATCCCGTGAGGTTAAATCTTTTTTTCAGAAATAACGTACTCATTTATATCCTGCACACCATTTTTGCAATGGTATTCTATTTCTTCACGTATACCCGGCAAAAGGAACTGGAGCAAAAAGAATTAGAATTGCAGAACCGTACATCAGAGCTTTCATTTCTTCGCTCACAAGTCAACCCGCATTTCCTGTTCAACAACCTCAATACAATTTATTCCCTGGTTTACCATAAATCCGAACAGGCCTTACCGGCAATCTCGGGGCTTTCAGAATTGCTGAGGTATATGCTCTATGACAGCAGTGAAAAAATAGAACTGGAGCAGGAGATCAGTTACATCGAGAAATATATCTCCCTTCAGCAGTTACGTTTTGAAAACCCTGTTGCCGTAAATATGAAGGTAACGGGTAATGTAAAGGAAATGAAGGTACCACCGTTATTGCTGATTCCCTTTGTAGAGAATGCATTTAAACATGGAGATGTCTCGGAAAGTAAAGAATGGCTATGGATAGACATCAATATGACTGGTGCTGAGCTGATATTTTCATGTATCAATACCAAAGCGAGTAAAAACAAGGATTTTACCGGGGGAATTGGAATAGACAACGTAACGAAGAGACTTGAACTGCTTTTTAAAGGCCGTTACGAATTGGATATCAGAGATAATGAACATCAATTTACAGTTAAACTTGACCTGAACAATGAAGAATGGTAACGTCCTGCACTGCATAGTCCTCGATGATGAGATCCATGCCGTTAAGCTGCTGGCAGATTATGTACTGCGTACAAACGGACTTGAACTGATATTGAAAACCACAGACCCGACAGCAGCTGTCGATCTCATTCATAACGGCAACGTCGACCTGATCTTCCTAGACATTCAAATGCCCAATCTTACGGGTATCGAGGTAATGAATATCATTCGTCAGAGACAAACAAAGGTCATCCTCACAACAGCTTATTCGGAATATGCCTTAACTGGCTTCGAATACGATGCAATTGACTACTTAATGAAGCCCATCACTTTTGAAAGATTTTTGATTGCAGTAAACAAAGCTAAGAAACGAATGAATTTAAGCGCTCCGGAAGCGATGGAACCTGACCATATTTTCATTAAGGTAGAGCACAGGCTGCAGAAAATCTTGTTTTCATCAATCCACTACATCGAAGGCCTGGGCGATTACATCAGTTTTCATACCTCAGGAGGCAGAGTGCTTTCGTTGGAGCGCATGAAACATATTGAATTGATCCTACCCCAACATCTTTTTTTAAGGATACACAAGTCGTATATCATTAACACCAGCCATATTGATTTTGTAGAAAGAGGCAGGATTGTGATCGATAAAAACTACCTGCCAATTGGCGAAACCTATAAGGATATGGTAAATAAGAAGTTGGGGTTTAAAAGTTAAAGCCTGCTTATCTCTTAAATTTTAAAATGGTATAAGAATGTGCCGGGAAGCTATATTTAGGTACATCTCCAGTTAGATTTACCTTTGAGCTTACTGTTTTATACCGTTCAGGTTCTGTTGGTGTATTCTTTGAAGTAAGTTCACCCGACAGCACATAAACATCGGTCTCTGGATTTCTACCTTCAAATCCGTTAAGCTCAATTGCAGTAGTAATGGCCTCGGCATTGGTATTTACAATGTGTAATGCCAAGGTCTTCTCATCTTCGCTACGCGCTGCTGTTACATCCAGAGCACCTTCAACTTTACTTAAAACACGTAAGGGCAAATAGTTCTCAGCCTGCATCTTCTGTGAATAAAATGGCGGCATTCCCCATGTCTGACGTGCGGTGAAGAAGATCTGGCCCTGATCCCAGTCGTTGTCATTCTGCTGATAAGGTTGCAGTGCGTTGGCAGGACTTGAGGTTAGTACAAATTCATTATGTCTGCGGATTGCATTCAGATTAGTAGCATGGCCCAAGGCGCGCTGAATTCCGTGCTTGCTCCCATTCTCTTCAAAAACGGCAACTTTCATTTGGGTTGCCGGATCCCATTCCTTAAACATACGTTGCATATCTGCAAGTTGCTTATCAGTATCCAGACCTGCCTTTGGATCATCACCACCTACATGGAGGTCCCAATAATCGGCTTTGCCGTTAAGTTCCCTAAATACGTACTCCATATTAGGCGATTCAGGACGCCACCAGGCTGCGTGTACAAATTTTAAAGAACTATCTTTCTTTTTCATGGCTTCATACAAGAGATTAAAGCGTGCTACATATTCCTCATATGCTTTTTTGTTATCGCCGTTAAAAATAACCTCTTCATTTCCGATCTCGATATATTTTACTCCGTAAGGTTTTGGATGTCCGTTTTTGGCACGCTTTGCCCCCCATTCTGTATTCACATTTCCATTAAGGTATTCTACCATATCAGCCACATCCTCTGGTGTTTCATAGATATTTATAGCAAAACAAGATGTTATGGATGTTGTTTCACAAAACTTAAGAAACTCCTCTATACCAAAGCCATTAGTGGTATACCAGTTCCAGTGGCCACGATATGGAGGTCGTTTGTCGGGATCACCGATCATTTTTTTGAACTTGTATTCCGGGGAATTCACCATAGTTCCTGCATAACGCAAAAAGGTTAGCCCTTGCGACACCAACATATTGCCAATGTCGGCCCGAATTGGTAATCCTTTAAACTGATCTTTACCAGTACCCATAAGTACTGCCTGATCTATCCAAAGTTTGCCGTGTGAAGAAATATAGATAGCCAGTCTGGCATTCTTGTCTGCGACATTAGAGGTAAATGTAAAAGGATACTTCTTCCAGTTGGCACCTATACCGTTTAATTTTTTGATAGCATATGTTTTGCTGCCATCAGCACTTTCAAGGGCTATGCTTACAGGACCGTTTAGCTTTTCTGCCTTTAGATATACCCTTCCCTGAAAAGTTTGCCCTTTACGTAAGGCAATCCCCCAACGATTCAAACTCCTGTTGGCTACCCCTACTTTTCCGGTACCCGTTGCAAAGGTTATCACCTGCGATTTTTTTCCATTGTAGGCAACATTGCTGTCGAGCTCAAAATTGGCCTTTACTTGTCCAGACCTGATGATATCCCAGTTATAGCTTACTTGCTCATTGGCGGCGTTGACAAGTCTGAGGGGTTCAGTTTTTCCGTTTTCCAGTATGGTGACATTCCTGAACTCCATCGCTGATCTCCAGGTGCGCAAACCTATCTTTCCTTTAAGCAAGGGGTTACGGTCATCCTTAAAGGAAAGCATCTGTTGTCCATTAAGGAAAACTTCAATCTCGGATCCTTTTAGTACCACCTTTACTTTATTCCATGTTTCAGGATCAAAACTAGCAGCTGCTTCTTTGAGCGATTCAAAGTTTTGCAGGTGCTTTCCAAGGGCTATCTTTTTACCGTCTCTACTCAGGCTGATCTCATATCCATCAAAAGCATCATCACCTACACCTGCATTGGCTACCCGTACCAGCAGTGCCCCACTTTCTCCTTTTCCGGTAAACCTAATCTCGGCTTGAACAGTACCGTTAGTTAGTTCTTTTGGTTCATAAATCAATTTCGCACTGTGATCTGGCTCTACACCTATTAGATGCGAACTGGTCATGAATACTTCACTATTTGTGTTTCTGCCGGGAATAATGGCAACAGCACCGTCTTTTGCCGTCCAATAGCCGGTAAACCTTTTCCATTGGTTATGATTTATACCTGTAGAAGGTTCTTCAAAACTCTCGCCAAATATGCGCTGGTCGTAAAAGCCACCGTAGATTTCGTGGTTCACATCTTCAATATTTGAACCGTAGATAAGTGGACTTAATTTATTTTGGATTTGACCTACATCTACCTTAATGCGTGCATTTTGAGGTAGCGGTAGCCAAACTTTATAGCCTTTTACTGCTCTGTTTCCAACAGCATAGTAAGGGATAGCGGTAAAAGTTTTACCGTCAGCTGTTTTGCCGGTAATCACATTCACACCCTTTAGGAGGTTGCCTTTGTATTGCGATTGCAGTGCTGCAGTAGTATCTATTTGCAACTGTTCAACATTAGCATTATCTGCTGCCTCGAGGCTGTAAACAATAGGTCCTGACGCTATTGCTACGCTGTTTCTTAAATCTTTTACTTGATTATTTGCAGTCACAAAACGCGGTTTCATAGGCAACTGCAGCTCCACCTGATCGCCTTTTTTCCATTTGCGGCTGATTACAGCATAACCATTGTTCATTGTGGCATTTGCAGGGCTGCCGTTTACAAGCAGTGTATATAATGAAGGCAGATCAGAACTATAGAGATCGTAAGGATTCTCTTTTCCCCTTGCCCATCCTGGAATGCGAAGGCTTAAACTAAAGGCCGATTCCTTTTCTGGATTTACATTTAGGCTAATCTTTCCTTCCCAGGGGTAATTGGTTTTCTGCGAAATGGCGATCAGGGTTTTGTTGGACAGGCGGATATTGGCATCACTGCCGATAAACATGTTAACAAACACGCGATCGCCTGAAGACGCGTAAATGTAGTTTGGCAGTTCAGAAACCATTTTTAAGAACATAGGTGGGCAGCATGGGCAGGAATGCCATGCCCATCTTGAATGATCATGTGCGTTGAGTGGGTTTTGATAAGTATACTGATCGCCCGAAAGAGACACACCAGTAAGTACGTTGTTGTACAGGACACGTTCAAACTCGTCCATGTACTTTCCATCGCCGGTGAGTTCATTCATACGCTGACTGAAAAATCCTGCGCCTACAGCAGCACAAGTTTCCAGATAAGCATCAGTTGGAAGGTAAAAATCGGGCCCGAATTTTTCGTCGTGCGCAATGGCACCAACACCACCTGTTACGAACATGCGGCGGCCAACCATATTGTCCCAAAGCTGATCTGCTGTTTGTATGTACTGAGGATCATGACTCTCCAAAGCCACAGCTGTAATACCT
>NZ_CAMLHF010000210.1 GCF_946479715.1 uncultured Pedobacter sp.
ATAGTTTTTGCAGGCCCAATAGTTACAAAGCTTTTAATTAATTCCACGCTTGTATCTATCAATGCTGGTAATTCTGGTTGTTCTTCTTTATAGAAGTTTGAAAGGACATAATCGGCTTGCCTACCTTTAGGAAAATCATCACCGATCCCAAAACGTAAGCGAGGATATCCTTGTCCGCCACACAAACCTTCAATACTTCTTAGGCCATTGTGTCCGGCACTACTGCCTTGCATCTTTAAACGTAATTTACCCAGTGGCAACGCAAGATCATCAACAATAACCAGAACATTTTCCAAAGGGATACGCAACTCATGCATCCAATAATTTACAGCCTTACCACTTAAATTCATAAAAGTGGTTGGCTTTATTACGTGTAGCTTCTTGCCTTTAAATGAAACCTCCGAATAATAAGCAAGCCGTAAATTAGAAAAAGTACCACCAAGCTGCTTAACCAACTCATCAGCTATGTTAAATCCAATATTATGCCTGGTATAAGCATATTCAGGTCCTATATTCCCTAAACCAACTATTAAGTATTTCATTGCTGCAAAGATAATAGTTTACTTGACATGCATTTTCGGTAATTCTATTTTCACAAAAAAAGCAGCACTAAGAGAATTAGTGCTGCTTTTTTATGTTTAGCTAATTCGAATTATTTCTTGTTAGCTTCTTGCTCTGCTTGTTTCAATGCTCTTGACATACCTACAGAAACGATAGTATCTTCAGGAGTATTAGTAATAACGTAGTCACCTTTTTGAAGGTCACGAACACGGAATAAGTTACCAACTTCTAATTTCGCAATACTTACTTCCACTGTTTGCGGCATATCTTTAGGCAATGCTTTAACGCGAAGTTTACGTAATTTTTGAACTAGTTTACCACCCATTTTAACACCTGGAGAAGTTCCGGTTAATTTAACAGGAATTTCCATTAGAATTTCTTTGTCATCAAATAACTGAAGAAAATCTACGTGTAATAATAAGTCAGTTAATGGGTGAAATTGTAATTCTTTGATAATAGCTTTGATTTTCTTACCACCTAAAGTAATCTCAACAAAGTTAGCTTCTGGTGTATAAATAGCATCTTTTAATTCAGTTGTTACTACAGCAAAATGTGCTTGTTCTTTACCACCATACAATACTGCAGGAACTTTGCCTTCATAGCGAAGCTCTTTAGCATCGCGTTTCCCTACGTTCTCTCTTGGAGAACCGCTAATTGCGATTGTTTTCATTTTTTTCTTGTTTAAATGTTTTGAAACCTTAATGGTCTCGTTATATATAGTTATTAAATATTAAACGTTAAAAAGATCACTAATTGATCCATGCTCATTTACATTAGCAATTGCTTTTGCAAATAATGGCGCTGTTGAAAGCACTCTTATTTTTGGGCTATCTTGTTTTAAAGGGATTGTATCCGTTACAATCAATTCAGTTAACATCGAATTTTCAACAGTTTCATATGCTTTACCTGATAATACCGGATGTGTACAAACCGCTCTAACACTTTTTGCCCCTTTTTCCATAATTAAAGCTGCCGCTTTAGCCAATGTACCTGCTGTATCGCAAATATCATCAATAAGCACAACATCTAATCCTACAACATCTCCAATTATAGACATCGATTCTATTTCATTGGCACGTTTACGGCGTTTATCGCAAATCACTACCTCAGCATTAAAAAATTTAGCAAAGGTACGTGCACGATAAGATCCACCCATATCTGGTGAGGCTATGGTTAAATTTTCAAGTCCTAAACTCTTTATGTAAGGAACAAAAATCACTGAACCATCAAGGTGATCAACCGGAATATCAAAAAATCCCTGAATCTGAGCTGCATGTAAGTCCATCGTCATGATTCTATGAATACCCGCAGATTTTAAAAGATTTGCTACTAATTTAGCCCCGATTGCTACTCTTGGCTTATCTTTTCTATCTTGTCTGGCTAATCCATAATAAGGAACAACCGCAGTTATGTAATGTGCAGACGCTCTTTTTGCAGCATCAATCATCAATAACAGTTCCATTAAATTATCAGAAGGCTGATAGGTAGATTGGATAAGAAATACATCACACCCTCTCACAGTTTCATCATAAGAAGGCTGAAACTCACCATCGCTAAACTTACTTAAGGTTACACTACCAAGAGGCTTGCCGTAACTTTCGGCAATTTTATGTGCTAAATCTTTAGTACCGGTTCCGGCAAAAAGTTTAACTGGGTTAAATTGCAATGGCATTATTGAAAAGTTTCAATACTGGTTAAAAAAAATCGGATTGCGGTTTAATTCACAATCCGAATATTGTTTAGTTGTCCGACCTGGATTCGAACCAAGACAAACGGTACCAAAAACCGTTGTACTACCCTTATACTATCGGACAATCTTCCATCAAAAAGGTTGCTTTGAAATGGAATGCAAATCTACGCACATTTTTCAATTTTGCAAGGGGCAAATAAAAAAAATATAAAATAATTTATATCAAATAGATCCCTCTGCTTATTACTCCCAATAAATCAATCAGTTAATCCGATCATATTTTATAATTATTTTTTTGCTCAACCAACATTATTTCAACTAATGTTAATACAATAGGGCACAGACAAAGGAATAACGCCTTGTTTTAAGTTGATCGTGCATTTTTTCAATAACAATATACATACAAATTAGTGTATACTATATAAAGTAATTGTCTTAGGCAATAACGTTAAATTTGTTAAACACAGCTTTAGATTATACGATTATCAATCTTATTCTTTATTTTCGGACGCAATTAATTGCCTTTACATTAGTAACTACTTGATAACGAAATGAATTATTCAAAAATCAATAACATTACCGGCTGGTTCTGTTTTGCCATTGCCACCTTAACCTATATTTTAACACTAGAGCCCTCTGTTAGTTTTTGGGACTGCGGCGAATTCATAGCCTCTGCTCTAAAAATGCAGGTGGTGCATCAACCAGGAGCCCCTTTATTTTTAATGATCCAGAGATTCTTCTCTTTATTTGCTCTTGGCGATGTTACTAAAGTGGCATATTTCATGAACGTAGGTTCTGCAGTTGCAAGTGGTGCCACTATATTATTTTTGTTCTGGACAATTACTGCCCTAGCCAAAAAGATCTTAATAAAAGACAAAGAAGAGATTTCTAAAGCCAACCTAATCTCAATTATGGGAGCGGGTGTTGTTGGTGCTCTAGCCTATACCTTTTCCGATAGTTTCTGGTTCTCGGCAGTTGAATCTGAAGTATATGCTTTATCTTCATTATTTACAGCTATAGTTTTCTGGGCTATATTGAAATGGGAAGCACATGCCGATGAACCTCGTGCTGACAGGTGGTTATTATTTATAGCCTACATTATGGGGCTTTCGATAGGTATACACTTACTAAATCTGCTAACCATACCTGCTATTGCTTTCGTTTACTACTTTAAGAAAACTAAAAAAGCAACCACTTCAGGTATCGTAAAAACGGGTTTAATTGGTATTCTAATTTTAGCATTTATCCAATACGGCATCATTCAATACCTGGTTTCTTTCGGTGCTTATTTTGACTTGTTTTTTGTAAATACTTTAGGCTTTGGCTTTGGGTCGGGAGTTATTTTCTTTGCAATATTATTAATAGGCGGTATTGTATGGGGTATTAGATATTCAATAAAACACCAAAAGAAAATCCTGAACCTTGCATTATTATCTACCGTATTAATCATATTCGGATATGGATCTTTTGCAATGATCATTATCCGTGCTAAGGCAGACCCTAATCTAAATAATAGTGATCCTGATAATGCTTTCTCATTTCTAGGATATCTTAATAGGGAACAATATGGTGATAGACCATTACTATTTGGACCTAACTATAACTCGCAAAAGGTAGATATTAAACAAGGTAAAACCCTTTACAGAAAAGGTGCTGAAAAGTATGAAGTTGCTGGAAGAAAAACTGATTACGAGTACGATAGAACCACACCTTTTCCGAGGATGTATAGTGATGATGCACGACATATAGGCTATTACAAGGACATGATGGGCTTTGATGATGCCCACTTCCCTAACCTTATAGATAACATTGGATTCTTTTTTGGTTATCAGACCGGCCAGATGTACATGAGATACTTTATGTGGAACTTTGTAGGTCGCCAAAATGATGATCAGGGTCAGGGAAGCTTATACGAAGGCCAATGGCTAAGTGGGATTAAACCCATAGATGCTGCTCGATTGGGCGATCAAAGTCACCTCCCTCCAACTATAACCGACAATAATGCATACAATAGATTCTTCTTTTTACCGCTCATATTAGGGCTACTGGGAGCAATATGGCATTTTCAGCGTAATCAAAAAGATGCAGGTATAATAGCATTGTTATTCTTCTTTACAGGCATGGCTATTGTATTATATCTTAATCAAAAGCCTATGGAGCCAAGGGAGCGGGATTATGCCTATGCCGGATCCTTTTATGCCTTTGCTATATGGATAGGTCTGGGAGCGCTGGCTTTAAAAGAGTGGCTATTTAAGAAGGTCACCCCTGCTACAGGCGCTGTTCTGGCAACAGTTGTTGGATTGTTTGCAGCACCTGTAATCATGGCTGCCCAAGGATGGGATGATCATGATCGTTCTACTAAACTCGTTGCTCATGATATAGCAGTTGATTACTTAGAATCCTGTGCACCAAATGCAATTCTATTTACCTATGGTGATAATGACACCTATCCACTTTGGTACATACAGGAAGTTGAAAATGTTAGGCCGGATATCCGTCTTGTAAACCTAAGCTTATTTGATACTGATTGGTATATAAATGGAATGAAACGTAAACAAAATGAATCTGAGCCATTGCCGATAAGCATGAAAGAATCTCAATACGTACAAGGCAATAGAGATGTAATGTATTACCAGGATTATAAAATTGCGGGTTCAATTGAACTGAGTAAGATTTTTGAGGTGTTAACTTCCGATAACGATGAAGATAAACTTCCTCTAAATGATGGTACTAAAGAAAACTTTATCCCAACCAAAAACTTTAAACTTACTGTAAACCGTGCTGATGTTATTAAAAATGGAGTAGTTAGCGCTGCAGATTCAGCTAAAATTGTTCCTGCCCTTGAGTGGAAATTTAACAAGAACTACGTTACTAAAGGCACTTTAGCAATGTTTGACATCCTTGTTCACAATAACTGGAAACGCCCTATTTATTTTGCCAGTACAGTACCTTCAGAGCAATACAATGGCCTAGACAACTATTTATATAACGAAGGGCTTGCGATACGCCTGATGCCTTTAAAAATAGATAGTGCTGCCGGAAAAAGTGACTTAGTAAACACTCCTGTTCTATACAATAACCTGATGAATAAATTCAAATGGGGCAATGTAAAGAATGCTCGTTATCTTGACACGCAATCATCAGATGATATCTCTATTTTCACAAGCATGTTTAACAATGCCATTACCGGCCTTGTTAAAGAAGGGAAAATTGAAGATGCTAAAAAAGTTGCGAACCGTTATTTCGAAGTAATGCCTGATAAATTCTATGGCATGCGTTCTATGATGGGAGCCTATTTTATGGCTGAAAATCTGTATACTTTGAATGACAACAAAAGAGCTAATGCTCTTATCGAAAGATCTGCAGACTATATACAAAAGGAACTTACTTATCTTGCTGATGTATCTAAGAGCAAAAATAAATTTATTGGCGGGCAGAACGTACAACTAGGTATGTCGTTCCTAAATCAAATGGCAAAAATAACTGAGGCAAATAAGGAAACTAAATTAAGTCAGAGCTTGACAAAACAATTCAGTGAATTAGAAGGAAGGTTTTCACAATATTTTGCACAACAATAAGGGGTAAGCTCGCATTCTGCTCTCCGGCTGCATTAAATTGGCTCAGAAAAAGAGCCAAATGAAAGCTAGGCCGGTTCACAGAAAACTCGCTTCCTACCGAACAAAGACAAATCAGGAATGAGTGCTGATTAATTAGCCAAACTCCTTTTCCAAAATTTAAAAGATTATTAATAAACATAATAGAAAAAGGCCCCGAAATTTTATCGGGGCCTTTTTCTATTATTACGAATTTAACTATATAATTCTTTGACTATTTTAAGCGGTAGGAAGCGAGTTTTCCGTGAACCGGCCTAGCGTTCATTTGGCTCTTTTTCTGAGCCAATTTAATGCAGCCGGAGAGCAGAATGCGAGCTTACGCTTCTACAACAACTCCCATTGCGCAGAATTTATCAATCCTGGTTGCAATCATTTTCTCAGTTTTCTCTTTAGTAAGTGTTTTCAAGTCGTCAAGAATCTGCTTTTTAATAGTTCCCGCCATTTGTTCAGGGTTTTGATGTGCACCACCGAGAGGTTCTTTTATAATGCCGTCAATAAGCTTGTTTTTGAACATATCATCAGAAGTCAGCTTCAAACATTCCGCTGCTCTTTCTTTATAGTCCCAGCTTCTCCATAAAATTGAGGAACAAGATTCCGGAGAAATTACCGAATACCAGGTATGCTCTAACATATATACTCTATCTCCAATACCAATACCCAAAGCACCTCCAGAGGCACCTTCCCCTACTACAAAACAAAGAATTGGCACTTTTAGTACTGACATTTCTAATAAATTTCTGGCAATTGCCTCTCCCTGGCCACGTTCTTCAGCTTCAAGCCCAGGATACGCACCCATAGTATCAATGAAGGATATAACAGGCTTATTAAACTTCTCGGCCAGTCTCATTAAGCGAAGTGCTTTTCTATAGCCTTCAGGATTAGCCATTCCGAAATTACGGTACTGACGTTCTTTTGTGTTTTTACCTTTCTGATGACCAATAATCATTACTGTTTGACCATCGATAGTAGCAAAGCCACCAATAATTGCTTTGTCGTCTCCTACAGTCCTGTCGCCATGCATTTCAATAAAATCATCGCAGATCATGCTGATGTAATCTAAAGTCTGGGGCCTTTCCGGATGACGAGACATTTGAACCTTTTGCCAGCCGGTTAAGTGGCTGTAAAGCGTCTTCTGCGTTTGTTCCAATTTTTCTTCAAGCTCTGCTAAGGTAGCAGACATGTCTACTTTTGTCTTATCAGCAACCTGTTTAACCTTTTCAATTTGCTGAACAAGCTCAGCTAAAGGTTTTTCAAAATCAAATGATGTTTTTATCTGTTCCATAAGCGGGGTGTAAAAATAGGTATTTTATTTTACCTGTTCAACTCCTTTTTATTGTAGATACAAGTTTACGGTAAGTTTATAATCAGGTCAACCTTTATGTTATAAATCTATACTTACATGTTTAATAACCTTTGGATCAATAATTAGAAAATTAGCCAACCCTCCAATAATCAAAGAGGTACCAGCAAGTAGCATGGCATTAATGGCTTCATTACCAAAAATTAAATGGTAAAGAAAATTTAATCCCCCAGTAGCCGCTATAATTTGTGGAATAACGATAAACATATTAAAGATTCCCATATACATACCCATTTTTTTTGCATGTATCGCACTTGAAAGCATCGCATAAGGCATAGAAAGTATACTACCCCATGAAACTCCAATTAATATAAAGGAATAAATCAGGTACTTCGGATCACTAATAAAGTACATCGAGATAAACCCAATCCCCCCTGCCAGCAAACTAATCATATGGATATATTTTCTATTGATATCTCGCTTTGCAGCATACAGTGTTAATATTAAGGCAAAAGCCATTGAAGATAAACCATACATCCCCATATAGGAGCCCACAAGATCAGCCGCATTGTTATATGCCTTACTGGCATCGGCAAACAGTGCCTTCGATGCAGCATCGCTCATATTATACGCTTGTTCCAAAGGCAATGGTGCTTTAAAAACATGATCAGTTAATGCCGGTGTAGCCAAACTCCACATGGCAAAAAAAGCGAACCAGCTAAAGAACTGTATTACCCCAAGAAGTGCCATCGTTTTTGGCATGTTGGATATACTTTGAAAAATCTGCTTAACTCCGTTTAAAAGTCCCTTACTCTCATGGTTTGATTTTTTTAGTTCTTCAATATCTTCCGGAGGATATTCTGAGGTCGTAAAAATGGTATATAATATTGATAAGAGAAATACCGCGCCACCTATAGCAAATGCTATTTTAATTGAAAGAGGAACTATGCCAGGATCAGCAACGTTTGATACACCTAATTTATTTACCAGCCAGGGTAAATTGCTGGCGATCCATGTGCCTACACCGATAATTAAAGTTTGCATTACGAAACCGTAGGACCGTTGGGATTCAGGCAGCTTATCTGCTACAAGCGCCCTAAAAGGCTCCATACTTATATTTATAGATGCATCCAGAACCCACAAGCATCCTGCAGCAACCCAAAGTACAGGTGAGTGTGGCAAAAAGAACAACGTTAAGGTACTTAAAATCGCTCCTATTAGAAAGAAAGGCTTCCTACGGCCCCATATTGGGTGCCATGTCCTATCACTTAAATAACCAATTATTGGCTGGACGAGTAAACCTGTTAGTGGCGCAGCTACCCAAAGCATTGGAATTTCGCCTTCGCTTGCTCCCAGGGTTTGGAAAATTCTTGACATGAATCCACCTTGTAATGCAAATCCAAATTGTATTCCCAAAAATCCAAAGCTCATATTGAAGATATTCCAAAAGGATAATCTTGGTTTAGCTAGTTTAGTGTTACTCTTTTCCATATTAAATTTCAATCATTTGTGCAGATGAAAACATGACTTTAACCCTTATCATACCAATGTTCCATTATAAGAAATCATCTTTTCACCTTTGGGAATACTATATGATTCATTGAATATAAGTACTTCAAGGGTTCGTTCTGAATTATTGGTGATGATAATTTGACCTGTAGTTATCTTTATTTTTAATTGTACTCCTCTAAAACCAATGGTAAAAGAAAAAGAATCCCACTGTTTGGGCAAAAACGGACTGAACTTTAGCTGATCGTTTCTTACACGCATTCCCGCGAATCCTTCAACAATGCTCATCCAGGTACCTGCCATAGAAGTAATGTGAAGACCGTCTTCTGTATCATTATTATAATCATCCAGGTCCAGGCGCGCAGTACGCAGGTAAAATTCATAAGCGCGTTGTTCGTCGTTTAGTTTTGCAGCTAATATGCTATGCACGCAGGGCGAAAGAGAGCTTTCATGAACGGTTCGGCTTTCATAAAAATCGAAGTTTTTTCTTAAAGTTTCCAATTCATAATCCTCTTCAAAGAAATACATTCCCTGCAGCACATCCGCCTGCTTGATGAAGCCCGATCGCAATATTCTGTCCCAGCTCCATTTTTGATTAAGAGGTCGTTCCTCAGCAGGCAAGTCTTTAACCAGTATCTGTTCCTTATCCATAAAACCATCCTGTTGTAGAAATACTCCTGTATTTTCATCATAAGGATAATACATATTGGTAACTATTTTGGTCCAGTCGGCAAACTCCAGCTCCGCATTCAGATTTGCATTTATTATTACGTTCTGGTATTGCTCAGGGTATTTTTCCTTCACTATTTCCGCCACTTCAACAGTATATATCAATAAAAAGCCATCTAGAGCATTTGCAGTA
>NZ_CAMLHF010000211.1 GCF_946479715.1 uncultured Pedobacter sp.
AAAAGCAAAAATCGCTACACCATTAGCACTTATATGCTCAGGTTAGCGATCTCTATAAATCGATATAAGTTTTAGCTTAAGCTGTTTCTAGTTTTACTATGTTTCTGTAAGGGAAAGATCCAAAGATATGTCTGCGTGCAAATCTACCGGGAGAATCAGCATTTACTAATTTTACATAAACGGCTTTAGGTACACCAAAATATTCATAAGCGCTACCATCAAGGAAATGAACAGTTAGTATTAAACCTGCCCAGTTATAATCTGCAATACCGCAAGTAGCAGTAGTTTGAGTATATTCATCCAATGAAAGCGCCAAGGTTTCCGGAGCAATACTAACCAGAAAATGATAAGCTTCAATAATTTCTTTGCTTTTGGTTTCTGCTTCTATTTTAGCTTCTTCGCTATCCTGAAACTTGTCAGGGTGCCAATCTTTCATTAAACCCCTGTAAATGGTTTTTAATTCTTTTAATTCGGCATCCTTCTGTACACCCAATAACTTTCTGTAATCAACGATCTTCTTCATAAAATTTGCGCGAAGGTACGCAGATTTTTCGGGTAATCATATTATCATTCAATTAATTAGTATTTATTTTCATTTGACACTTTGAATCCTATTTGTTCTCTAGGGCTATCTGCCTTATCCATAAATTTATACACTATACTCCGTAAAAACTCTTGGCAACACTCCTCCTAATATCTTTTTCGATGGTATCACAAAATGTGATACCATCTCATCTGGAATTCCCACAAGTTTATCCGTCGTAATTCATTATTTGATACATTGAAAGTAATTTCAATATTTTGAGAGTTTTATATAGTGAAGTAGGCAGCTATACCAGGACATGACAAACTGTTGTTGCTAGGGCGTTGACAGGGTCTTGCTAGGGCGTTGATAGGGCCTTGGCAGGGCAACCAACCCTAGCAAGACCCTATCAACGCCCTGGCAAGGCTCTGTAAACACTTACGATATTGCTTACTAATTAGAAGCTGCCCCTATAAAACTTTTCCCACAGATACTATATATTTGCGATATATGTTCAAAATTGGATTAGCAGAAGATGATATAAAAATAGCTGCCTTGATAAAAAGCGGTCTAGAGGAACATCAATATCATGTTACCCCCATACATGACGGCAGTTTGGCCTTGGCAGAATTTAAAGATCATGAATATGACCTGGTAATACTCGACATCATGATGCCCGGCTTAAATGGCATTGAGGTATGCCGTCAATTGAGAGCAAAAAACAAAGATCTTCCTATCCTTATGCTAACCGCACTTGGCTCTATTGAAGATAAAGTAACCGGCCTAAGTTCCGGTGCCGACGACTACTTACTCAAACCATTTCATTTCAGAGAATTACTTGCTCGCCTGGAAGCACTTTTAAGAAGAAACAATAAAAACTTTGCCCCATATAACATTCTTAATTTTGCAGACATCACTATGGATACCTATAGTAAGTCTGTTGAAAGAGCGGGTATACCAATTGAACTTACTGCCAAAGAATACATACTGCTCGAGCTGTTTTTAAAGAATCCGAACAGATTACTGTCCAGGCAATACATCGCAGAGAATGCCTGGGATATTAGTTTTGATACCGGCACAAACGTAATTGATGTTTATATCAATTTCCTCAGAAAGAAAATTGAAAAGGGCTTTGATAAACGATTGATACATACAAAAATTGGGATGGGCTATATCCTCAAAGAGGCATGAAAATAAAAGATCGGCTCGCATTATACTTTACGTTAATCAGTACTTTGGTATTGCTTTGTGTGCTCTTTACCATATACTTTACATTCATAAAGTTTATGCAAAGCGATTTTTTTGACCGACTTACAGACCGTACCATGGTTACAGCCAAGCTTTACCTGGAAGCCGATGAAATATCAAGCGATTCACTAACCCGCGTACGAGAACAATACCTCGAAAAGCTAAATGGAGAGGTGATCCGTATTTATAACAGTAAAAATGACGCAACTTTTATTGGTGATGATCAGCAATACTGGAACATTCAAACCATCGAAAGGGTAAGGCGATATAAAAAGGCCCGGTTTAAGGATGGCAACAGACAAGTAGTAGGCATTTATTACAAAGACAATCAGGGTGATTTTGTAATCCTGGCCTCTGCCATCGACCAAAGCACCATTATCAGAGCAGAAAAACTGTTGAAAATAATGGCAGCTATTTTCCTTGTTATCTTTGTCGGGCTGCTGCTTTCGGCCCGATGGATTGCAAAAAAAAACTCCTGCCTCTGGATCTTTTTATAGATCAGGTTAAACTGATTAAGTCAAACAATCTTCATTTCAGGGTAAAAGAAGGCCCCAATAAAGACGAGATTCATCTACTTGCCCAAAATTTCAACAACCTGATGGAGCATCTGGAGCAATCCTTCATTTTGCAAAAAACATTTGTAGCCAATGCTTCGCACGAGCTCAGGACTCCAATAACAAGAATGATCATAGGCACTGAAATTGCACTTTCTCAGGATCGAAGTAAAGAAGAATACCAAAAAGCCTTAACATCAGTACTTGAGGATTCAGAAAAACTGGAAAACATCATCAGCAGCTTACTTAAGCTTGCCCAGGCCGATCTGGAATATGGCTCAACCAATCTCGAAAAAGTACGTATCGATGAAATGATATGGAGTTTGCAAGACGAATGGAATCAAAAAACAGGCATGAACAACCTTTTGGTTGAGGTAAAAGACCTCCCTATGGACGAAGATCAGCTAAGCATTATCTGCAACCCTACCCTATTGCAAATTGCAATTGACAACCTCATTTCTAATGCGTTTAAGTTTTCAGACCATCAGCCTGTTAAATGCATGCTTCATATTAAAGATGATGGCATTCATATTTCCATTACCGATACAGGTGTTGGAATAGAGCCTGCTGATCTGGATAATGTATTTAAACCCTTTTACAGCTCCTCTTCAAAAACTGAACATGCAGGCAGCGGAATGGGCTTATATATGGCGCATAAAATCATTACGCTTTACCAGGGGAACATCACTGTAAAGTCACAAAAGCACCAGGGCACCACCTTCCATGTGCACTTCCCTCGATTTTAATCTCATTTTAATTTCGCTTTAATTTCGCTTTAATTCTCTCAGGGTAGGTTTGACCAAACATTACACAAATGGTTATGATACCTTTAAGATTCCATACCTTTTTTGGCTGTATACTGCTCCTTTTCTTTGCAACAACAGCTTCAGCACAGGTAACAGATTCGATTAAGCTAAGCCTACGGGATGCCGAAAGTCTTTTTGTAAAGAACAACTACCAGCTAATCGCTCAGCAATATGAAACAGATCAGGCAAAGGTCGATGTGATAACCGCCCGCTTATTTGATAATCCTGAAATCAGCTACGAAAATCTTTTGTACAATAAAGAAACGAAGAGATTTCTGGAAACCAGTAAGGCTACCGGGCAGTATCAGGGGTCTTTATCTCAAATGATTAAGCTTGCCGGTAAGCGCAACAAGAATATTAAACTGGCTACTACCGGTGTTAAACTGGCTGAGTACGAATACTTTGATCTGATGCGCACTTTGCGATATACACTTAGCTCAACTTTCTATAAGATGTACTACGATCAGCAATCTGCAAAAGTGTACCAAGAGCAGATCAATTCTCTTGAACTTTTATTGAATGCCAATGAGCAACAGTTAAAGATGGGAAATGTAGCTATGAAGGATATCATTAGGATTAAATCATTGTTATACAGTCTGCAAGGAGAATATAGCAGTTTACTTAATGACATTGAAGATCTGCAAACACAGCTTAAACTGATGACAAACATCAAGCCTGATGCAAATCTTGTTCTGGTGGTTCCTGCAGAGGAAGAACAGAATTATCAACCTGATAAAAAGGCATATACTAATTTACTGGATACTGCGAGGAGCAATCGTGCTGATCTTCAGCTGGCAAAAACTGAAATCACTTACGCAGAAAACAACCTGAGGTTACAAAAAGCCAACGCTATTCCAGATGTGGAACTCTCACTTGTTTACGACCTTAAGGGTTCTTATCCTGATAATTATACTGGCTTAGGGATAAAACTTCCAATCCCATTATTTAACAGGAATCAGGGCGAAATAAAAAAGGCCAAAATTGCAATTGATGCAGGTAACTCGAAGCTCAGTCAGCAGGAAGCAATTCTCGAAAATGAGGTATACAATAGTTATACATCTGCTTTAAGAACCGAAAAACTGTACCGTGGGCTCGACAGTAATTTCAATTCAGATTTTGACAAACTGATTGTTGAAGTCATTAAAAATTTCAAAAACAGAAACATCAGTCTGATTGAGTTTTTGGATTTCTACGATTCCTACAAAGCCAGCACACTACAAATGAACACATTAAAATACGAGCGCATGAACGCTAAGGAAGAAATCAATTTTGTTACCGGCTCTACTATTTTTAAATAACGCACACATGCAAAACATTATTAAAACTATCAGCACACTTACTGCCCTCTCTGCTGTAATATTTCTGCAAAGCTGTTCAGAACAGCCCAAAGAAGCTCCAAAGGAGGAAAAATTTGTAATTACAGACTCTTTACTGAAAAGGCTGGAAATAGACACCGTACAGGGTGCAAATAATCAGACAGACCTTAATTTTTCAGCAAAGATCACGGCCAACGAGGAGAATATGTCAAAGGTTTACCCAATGGTAAGCGGGCTCGTTAAAAACGTACCGGCAAAGCGCGGAGATCGGGTAACCAAAGGTCAATTACTGGCCACCATGACCAGTGCAGAAATGGCGGGTTTTGATAAAGAAGCCATCAGTTCTTCGGCTGAATTAAGAAATGCGCAGCGCAGTGTAAAACTTACTGAGGATATGTTTAAAAGCGGATTGGCTTCTGAAAGAGATCTTGAACAGGCAAAAAATGACCTTCTGGTTAAGGAAGCAGAAGACAAAAGAAGCAGGTCTATTCTGTCCTTAAACGGAGGTAATAAGAATGGCACCTATTTTATAAAAGCACCAATATCTGGTTTTATAATCGATAAAAATGTAACCAGCAACATGCAGGTAAGACCAGATAACAATGAGAACTTATTTACGATAGCTGATCTTTCTAATGTATGGGCATTGATCAATATATACGAATCGGACATCTCTAAAATTAAAGAGGGCGATGAGGTTAATCTTTCAATCTTATCCTATCCAGATAAACCATTTAAAGGCAAAATCAGTAAGATTTACAACATGCTCGACAATGATAGTAAAGTAATGAATGCCAGGGTGGTGATAGATAATCCGGGTTATTTATTAAAGCCGGGAATGATGGCAACTGTACAAATTGCCACTCGGAATGGTGCAACCTTGCCGGTGGTAAGTACAGATTGCCTCATTTTTGACAACAATAAATATTACGTGCTGGTGCTTGATCCGGTAAAAAAAGTACGCATACAGGAAGTAGAAATTGGCAGGAAGTTCGAAGACAAAGCTTATATCAGTAAGGGCCTTAATGCTGGCGATAGAGTTGTTGCTTCTAAACAGCTTTTCCTGTACGACAGTTTGAGACCTCAATAACCACTTAACTTATAGTAATGAATCAATTCATTAAGTCGATCATAAATTTTTCCCTTAAAAATAAATACTTTGTATTTTTTGCCACCTTTATTTTAGTGCTGGCAGGGTATCTGAGTTTCAAGCATACCACTATTGAAGCTTTTCCGGATGTAACCAATACCAATATAACCATCATCACACAGTGGCCTGGCCGCAGTGCCGAAGAGGTTGAAAAGTTTGTTACCCGGCCGCTAGAAATTGCAATGAATCCAACTGAGAAAAGAACAAGTATCCGTTCTTCTTCTTTATTTGGGCTGTCGGTAGTTAAAATCACATTTGAAGACGATGTAGATTATCAATTTGCAAGGGTTCAGGTCAACAACCACCTTGATGAGGCCGACCTGCCTTCGGGCGCAAAGCCAGAAGTACAACCCCCATATGGTCCTACCGGCGAGATTTTCCGCTATACGCTTCAAAGTGATAAGAAATCGGTTAGGGAGCTAAAAACTTTGCAGGATTGGGTAGTGGAACGGGAGCTGCTATCAGTACCGGGCATCGCCGATGTGGTAAGCTTTGGCGGGGAAGTTAAAACATATCAAATCACAGTTGATCCCCAAAAATCATTACAATACGGAGTAACTGCTACGGAACTTTTCGAAGCTGTTTCTAAAAGCAACATTAATGTTGGTGGCGATGTGATTGAGCAAAGCGGGCAAGCTTATGTGGTACGTGGAATTGGTGTACTAAATAATATTGATGAGATCAAAAACATTATTATTGACAACTTTAACGGCACACCCGTATATGTTAAAACCATTGCCGAGGTAACAGAATCGGCTCTGCCACGCTTAGGGCAAGTGGGCAGAGACCACGACCCTGATGTAGTTGAAGGCATTGTAGTGATGCGCAAAGGCGAAAACCCCAGCGAAGTGATCCACAATCTTAAAGAAAAGATTAAAGATGTAAATGAAAACATTTTGCCTGGTGATGTAAAGATCAGTCCTTTCTATGACCGCGAGAATCTTGTAAACTTTGCCACGCATACAGTAATGCACAACATGCTGGAAGGGATCATCTTTGTTACTCTGATTGTGTTCCTGTTTATGGCTGATTGGCGAACCACGCTAATCGTTTCTCTTATTATACCCCTGGCACTCCTTTTTGCTTTTATCTGTTTAAAACTAAAGGGTATGTCGGCCAACCTGCTTTCTATGGGTGCCATAGATTTCGGGATCATTATAGACGGTGCGGTAGTAATGGTAGAAGGGATTTTTGTCGCCCTCGATTACAACTCTCATAAAAACGGCGCCGAGAAATTTAACCGGATGAGTAAACTGGGCATCATTAAAAGAGCTTGTCTCGAAAATGGCAAGGGCATTTTCTTTGCCAAACTGATTATCATTACCGGTTTAATGCCAATCTTTACTTTTGAAAAAGTAGAAGGTAAAATGTTCTCGCCATTGGCATGGACCCTAAGTTTTGCATTATTAGGTGCCTTGTTGCTAACCTTTACATTGGTACCGGCAATGGCTAGTGTATTGCTTAGAAAGAATGTTAAAGAAAAGCACAACATCTTTTTAGAGTTTCTTACAAAAGTTGTGATGCGGGTTTACACGGCATGCTTTAAAGCTAGAAAACTCGTATTCTGTACAGCCATGGTTATACTGGTTGTCGGTTTATTTAGTTTTAAATTTCTTGGAACAGAGTTTTTACCTACACTGGACGAGGGCTCAATATATGTAAGAGCCAGTGCTCCGCTAAGTGTTTCACTTAATGAAACTAAAAAGCTCTCGAACGAAATGCGTAAGATCTTTTTAAGCTTTGAGGAGGTGAAACAGGTAATATCACAAACCGGCAGACCAAACGACGGTACCGATGCTACCGGATTTTACAATATGGAGTTCCTGGTTGATATTTATCCCAAAGCAGAATGGAAGCGCAAACAAACCAAAGAGGAACTGGTAGAGCGCATGCAGGAAAAACTTAAGGGTTATCCCGGTATTAGTTTAAACTTTTCTCAACCCATTTCTGATAACGTGGAGGAAGCGGTATCAGGTGTAAAAGGATCTATTGTGGTTAAAATGTTTGGCAACGATTATTCCTTTATCGAAAAGCATGAACAAGACATATATAACATTTTAAAAACAGTTAATGGGATTGAGGATTTAGGGATTCTTAGAAATCTGGGACAGCCGGAATTACAGATCAATCTGGATCAAAGTAAAATGGCTTTATATGGGGTTAGAACAGAGGATGCAAACTCCATAATAGAGATGGCCATCGGCGGTAAAGCTGCTACTCAGATTTATGAGGGAGAGCGTAAATTTGATCTCCGGATCAGATATCCCGAAGATTTCAGAAAGGATGAAGCATCAATTGGTGCCTTACGGATCCCTACTATTTCCGGTGCCAAAGTTCCACTAAGCGAAATTTCTACCATCCGTAAAATTACCGGGCCAAGCATTATTTACCGCGATAAACATGAACGCTATGGGGCTATTAAATTCTCTATAAGAGGTCGGGATATGGGTAGCGTAATTGCCGAAGCACAGGCTAAAGTAAAGGCTCAAATTAAGCTCCCTAAAGAATACAAACTGGAATGGGCAGGTGATTTTGAGAACCAACAAAGAGCTACCAGTCGCTTATCCGAAGCTGTGCCGATCAGTTTATTACTCATATTTTTTATCCTGTTTGTATTGTTCGGGAACATCAAAGATTCATTACTGGTGTTAAACAATGTGCCGTTTGCAATGATCGGTGGCATACTAGCACTCCTGGCCACTGGAGTTAACTTTAATATTTCGGCTGGCATTGGGTTTATTGCACTGTTTGGTATATGCGTGCAAAATGGGGTAATTCTGATTACACGATTTAAAAGTAACATGGTAGAATTAAAACATCGTCCGGAGTGGACTTTTGCGGATGCACTGAAAGATGGTGTTGCCAGCAGAATGCGTCCGGTAATTATGACTGCGTTGATGGCTGCAATTGGTTTGATGCCAGCTGCACTATCAACCGGAATAGGTTCAGAGGCTTCCAAACCTCTGGCTATTGTAGTTATAGGCGGATTGATCACCAATACATTATTTAACCTTTTTGTATACCCAATAGTTGTCTACTGGGCATACCAGAAAAAGGTTAAACATTTACATATATCATCTGTTCCACAGAACTAATGCCTATAAGTCCGGTGCTTTGTAAAGTTGTACGCTTGAAAGTACCGGGCAGGCATTTGCATCCAGAATATTTACTCTGATCTTAGTTGTTTTTACAGTAGGGAACACCAGGATTCTTTTTCGCCCAATAGTAGTCTGCGTATCTAAAGTTTTAAACTCAGAACCTTCCAGGTATTCTACCGAGAATGATTTCACTCTTTGTCCAAGTTTAATAAACTCCTGAAGCACAATTCGGTTAAGCTCAGTTTCTTTACCTAAATCTATGGTAATCACTGCATTTTTTACCTGATCATCTGTTGTCCAGTAAGTCTCGTTGTTACCGTCAGTTAAGTTTTGGCCAGTAAATTTTTTATCCTTTCCTCTGATGTTGCTTACAGTTACTTTCTTGCCTTTCGCCAGATCAGTTTTATAAGCAGCATCCAGGTATTTTTTGAATTCCATTAACCTTGTAGAATCTGTTGGATGAATCAAACCATCACGATTTACGGGAACATTTAACAACAGGTTACTGTTACGGCCAACGGAAGTATTGTAAATAGATTCCAGCTGATCAAGGGTTTTAACCTGATTATCGGTATTGGCACTATAAAACCATCCTGGTCTGATAGAAACATCAACCTCTGCAG
>NZ_CAMLHF010000212.1 GCF_946479715.1 uncultured Pedobacter sp.
CAACAGATCGCGAATTTCTATATTATTATGCAGCAAAACCTAAATATGGAATTTCCTGATTATATCATAACAGTGCAGAAAAGGGGTAATGAAAACTATATGATCATAAAAGACATAGATGGCTATGGTAAATGAAATAAAGTTATTAGATAAAATACACTTGCAGAAGTATTTGTACCTGCTCTCGATGTTAAGTTCCGGAAAAATTGAAGTGCCTGAATTTGAAAAATTGTTTCTTCAAATCAAATCTCATGATGAGTATTGGCTGTCGGGCATGTTTGACGAGAGAATTGGAAAAATTCTAGATACCCTCTATCTCGACATCAGGGATTACTCACTGGATTATTTGTACGATCCTGATGACTTTGTTAATGTTAATCTGATTAGCTATAATGAAGGGGAGTTGAGAAGCAGAGCTAAAGAGGCTTTGCAGAAATTAATTGAAAAATGCTGCACTTATGAGGGCGCTTTTGAAATAATACATTAATTTAGGCTTATTGAAATTAACACAACATATTATAACTAAAACCAAATATTAAATGAAGCAAACATTAAAACCAGGCTTAGCTGCAATATTTTTACTTGCAATTACAGCATGTAATGAACCAAAAAAAGTGGATTCGAATGTAGTGCAGGCCGATAGTACTGCCGCAACCGTTCAGTTGGATAGTACAAAATTCCAAAAAGAAATAGACGGTAAAAAAACCAATCTGTATGTGCTTAAAAATAAAAACAATGTACAGGCCGCCTTTACCAATTATGGTGGCAGACTGGTTAGTTTGCTAGTTCCCGATAAAGATGGTAAGCTGGTAGATGTGGTAGTAGGATTTGATAGTGTTGATGGATTTGTGAATTCTACCGAGCCTTATTTTGGTGCTACAATTGGCCGCTATGGCAACAGAATTGCCAAAGGCAAATTTAGCTTAGATGGTAAGCAATATACTTTAGCGCTTAATAACGGACAAAATACTTTACATGGTGGTAAAAAAGGATTCCAGGCGGTAGTTTGGGATGCTGCAATGCCTGATTCGCAGACTTTGGTACTTACTTACTTGTCTAAAGACATGGAAGAAGGTTACCCTGGAAACCTGAAAGTAAAAGTTACTTACAGCCTTAATGATGATAATGAATTGAAAATGGATTATGAGGCTACTACAGATAAGAAAACTGTGGTTAACCTTACTAATCATGCTTTCTTTAACTTGAACGGAGAGGGTAGTGGAGAGATTTTAAACCACGATCTTCAAATCTATGCTGACCTTTATACTCCTGTTGACACTACTTTAATCCCTCTGGGTAAAAATGTAACTGTAAAAGGTACGCCGTTTGATTTTACAACTGCTACAACTATTGGTAAACGCATTGAAGAAGCTAACGATCAGTTAAAAGCTGGTAAAGGTTATGATCATAACTATGTGCTAAATGGTACTAAAGGATTAGGTATGACTCATGCTGCTACTGTAAAAGGTGATAAATCTGGTGTGATCATGGATATCTATACTCAAGAGCCAGGACTACAGTTTTACAGCGGTAACTTTATGCAAAGCAAAAACGTGTTTAAAGGCGGTTCAAAAGATGATTTCAGAACTGCACTTGCTTTGGAAACTCAGCATTTTCCTGATTCTCCGAATCAGCCGGCTTTCCCAACTACGGTTTTAAATCCGGGCCAACAGTATAAAACAACGTCTATTTATAAGTTTAGTAAGTAAAAGATAAGTATATAACGAGGGGGTTAACACTATTGTGTTAACCCCCTCGTTAATTAACACCATTACGCATTCTTTATAAGAATAGTTTCCAAAACATTCGCCAGATCATCGCATTTATCAGAAGCGATTTCCATACTTTGCAGTACCTCTTTCTGTTTAATCAATTCAATAGCATCAGCTTGGTTGTCAAATAAATTGCCTACTGCGGTATTGCAAATATGATCTGCAGTGCTTTCTCCTTTATTAATCTTAATACATATCTCTGCAATTAGCCTGGTGTTTTTAAAACTCCTAAGTTCAGCTATAGCGATATTTAAATCCTTACACATTTCTAAAAGCAGCTCTGCCAGTTCAATCATTGGCTTGCTTATGTTTTTTAGGTTGTATAAATCCATATTCATGGCTGCTGCATAAATATAATCGGCAATATCATCCAATGAACTTGCCAGGGCATGTATATCTTCCCTATCGAACGGGGTGATAAATATTTTACTTAAGCCCAAAAGGATGTGATGCGTAACATCGTCGCCCACCTGTTCCAGTCTTGCAATTTCTTTAATGTGTACTTTTCTGTCTTCCTGATCAGGAGTGTTTACTGCAAGAACAAGTGTTTTGGCAATTTGCACAAGGTTGTTGCCTGCCTGCTCAAACATGGGTTGAAATGTTTTGTCTTTAGGGCTAAAAAAATTGAATACAGAGTTCATAGTACTTTTGCTTTTAACAAAAATATCATTGCAATGTTAACGCATTGTGAAGTTTAAGTGCTATTTAACAATGGTTTACATTAAAAATTACCATTTATAACTCATTGTTATATATTTTAGTAGAAACTGATCATCGCGATAGTTAAGTATGAGCAAACAGAAGAAGAAAAAAGGGAACGGTAGTTCAAATCCAGATGCAGCCAAACAGGCATTAATGCATCAGAAAAGATTCGTTGAGCGTATGGAAATACTCTGCAATGCGCTTGTTGGGCCGGGATATTTTGAAAAATTCCCCGAGCGAATTCTTGCGCATATGTACGCCACCAGATATCCGGCATTAAAAATAAAGGCAAGTCCGGATTCTGACGTTTCTAAATCGACAGTTGTAAAGGCTAATAAGCTGCTCAGCGCTTTTCTGGAAGATCAGTACATTAACTTAAATAATGGTGAGCGGGTGCTCTTTAGTATGCTCCTTTCTGAAGGATTACTGCTTATTCATTTTCTGCATGTGGTTCCTGCTAACTATTTCCCTCATGCAGCGCTCCTTAAGGAAGAGTTTAAAGACTATTTTCCGGATACTGAGGCTTATTTAAGTATTCAGGAAATGATGGGCACCCTGGTGCAGGATATTATTGTGTTTTTAAGTGATTTAAACAAGAGCATCATTAAGGCTGATTATGGCGAGACGGCCTGTTTTGAGATAACCAGCAACTACAATGATATTTATTTGTACGAGTTTAAAACAAATAAAATATCGATGCTTATTAAAGGAGAGAGCCATTCGATGATTCGTTTGGGTTGGGTTGATGAGGAATTGAATTGGATTTTTGCTAAAGTTAAACCCTCGGCACTTGGATTTAGGGTGGCCGGACTGGATGTGCCGCTTGATGTTTATATACAAACTCATGCGCTGAAAAGGTTGCAGGAAAGGATAAATATTACCCCGGGTATTATGCATTCTATTGCGTTTATGACTTTTATGAATCTGGAAATTAAGCACTATAAGGATTACGATAGGAGCCTGGTTGAGTTTTATCTTTCTGATAAAAAGGCGGGATACCTGCAGGTTGAGCTACATGGCGACAGGCTGGTTATCCATACTTTTTTATTTTTGACAAATAACGGAACTCCCGAAGGGATTAAACTGGAAAAGCTGGCAGGGCTGCAAAAAGCAGATAAAATGTACCTCGAGATAGATAAACTTTCGACCTTTAATTCTTATCATATCGAAAAGAATGAGCAATTAAGGGACTTGTTTATTGAAGCCGGTTGCGGTTCTTTATTGGAACTGGGACATTTGCAGGAGTTTACCGTTAACGAGGTAAAGGATAAGGATCCTGATTCTATATTGAAATACCTTGCAGATTCAAAATACTTTAGATCGGCAGAGTAGGTTCACGCTTGTAAGAAATATTATTATCTTGCTTTCCTATTTTAACAATCGATGATAATAATAATACAGTGTAAAGATCAGATAGGGCTGGTTGCCGATATTTCGCAGATATTATCTGCAGCAAAACTGAATATTGTTTCCATGAGGGAACACGTTGATAAGGCCGAAAGTATGTTTTTTATGCGCTTGGAGGTTGATGGGTATTCTGATGAGGCTTTACTTACAGAAACTATGCGCAAGATTTTACCTGCCGGTGCACTTATTCATGTTAATCCTGTTGCCGAGAAAAGAATTGTGGTGATGGTTACTAAAGAATATCATTGCCTGGCCGATATTTTGGTGCGCAATAACTTTGGTACTTTGGGTGCCACTGTTGTGGGGGTTATTGGAAATCATGATATATTGCAAAAGATTTGTGAGCGCTTTGATGTTCCTTTTTCTTTGATTTCTTATGCCGATGAGGGGAATGATCCGGAGCAGGAAATGATTGATCAGATAAATGCGTATAGTCCTGATTATGTGATTCTGGCTAAGTTTATGCGAATTCTATCGCCACGCTTTGTGGCTAGTTTTGCCGATAGGATAATTAACATACACCATTCTTTTTTACCTGCTTTTGCAGGGGCAAATCCATATAAACAAGCTTTTGAAAGAGGAGTGAAGCTGATTGGTGCTACAGCGCATTTTGTAACAAATGATTTGGACGAAGGGCCAATAATTGCCCAGCAAATTATTCCCGTAAATCATTCATTTACTGCTAAGGATATGGTAAGGTCAGGAAAAGAGATTGAAACTGCAGTTCTGGCAAAGGCTATGAGGCTGGTGTTAAGTGATAGGGTGTTTGTTTATAAGAATAAGACCGTGGTGTTTGAGAATTGATAAAGGAGGGAAGAGGGGGTGGATTATTGATGTATATGCAACTGGTTTTTAAGCTCCTGAATTTCCTGTTGCATTGCATCTACTTTTTCCAGCAAATGCCTAATCGCATCTATACCCTCAATATTGATTTGCAAATCGTAATGCAGGTGGATGTACCTGTCCAGTTCACCAAATTGCCTGACATGGATGTATTTTTCTGATTCAACGATCGTTAATGAAATAATTCCTGAGTCTTCAAGGGATATAATAAACTCCGGTTCAATATCATACTTAAAGCAATATTCTGTTATTGTTATTAATTCTGTTTCCATGATTACTTAATTTAAATGCCTTACCCCAGGTTTTTTAGTTCATTAAAAAGTTCTTTCTGTTTCTCTGTAAGCTCTGTTGGTACCTTAACTGTATACGTTACAAAGAGGTTTCCAAACTCTCCTTCTTTTTTGTATACCGGAAAACCTTTGCCTTTTAATCGCACCTTAGTGCCACTTTGAGTTCCTGGTACCACTTTTAGTTTTACTTTACTATCAAACGTAGTGACCGTTACATCGCCTCCCAGAACGGCAGTATAAAGGTCTATTTCTGTGCTGGTATACAAATCGTTGTTAAGTCTTTTAAAATGCGGATCATCGCCAATATTAAAGGTGATGTACAAATCGCCGTTAGGACCGCCATTTGCACCCGGTGCACCCTGACCTGCCAATTTGATTACTTGCCCATTCGTTATTCCTGCCGGTATGGTTATCCTTAGGTTTTTGCCGTTTACAGCCAGTGTTTGCTTGTGAGTATTGTAGGCATCGCGAAGCCATATACTAATCTCTGCCTGATAATCCTGTCCTTTGAATTTGCGGCTTCCGCGTTTTGATTGCGCCCCTGCATTGCCAAATAAGGATTCAAAGAAATCAGAAAAATCTCCGCCACCACTAAATCCTTCGCCACCAAAATCAGCACCGCTAAAACCACCACCCTGGTAACCGGCACCTGAATATGCATTCTGGTTTTGCTGTTGCGATTGTTTTGCCTGTTCAAACTGATCGGCATTTTTCCAATGCTCCCCATATTCATCGTATTTCTTACGCTTTTCTGGATCGCTCAGTGCCTCATTAGCCTCATTTATTTGCTGAAACAACCTATTGGCATCCTTATCATTAGGGTTTAGGTCAGGGTGATATTTTCTGGCCAATTTTCTATAGGCTTTTTTAATATCTTCCTGCGTAGCACTTTTGTCAAGTCCAAGGGTTTTGTAGTAATCTATAAATGCCATAATTTACTAGTTTGTCATTTATCTTAAGTTATGAATTGCCGATTTTGTTTTAGTTTTTGATAAAAAATAAAAATAGGTAATTATTAGGATTACTTCGTTCAGAATTGAACACCGGATGTTCATTACCGTACATTCTGGAATCGGTAATTTGCTTTACCGTTCTTTAAATGAGCTTGTTTGAATTTGGCATTGGCTTGGTATATTGCATGGGATGGATAAGCTTAGTTTCAAAATTGCCTGGAGGAACCTTTGGAAAAAAAAAGGTTTTACATTAATTAACCTTGGCGGATTGGCTGTTGGTTTGGCTGCATCTCTGCTATTGCTGCTTTATGTAGCGAATGAGTGGAAGTTTAACACTCAATATAAGGATGCTGAAAAGATCTATGAAGTGAAGACCACTTTTCTGGATGCAGCAGGTAAGGTATTCGGAACCACTGGTGTTTCGCCAAATGCCCTCCCTTCGGCCATGAGATCTGAATTAGCCGGAGTGAAAGCAGTGGCATTTATAACCTGGCCAAGTCAAACCTTACTAGTCAATGGTACAACCAGCCTCAAAGTAGATAACCGCATAGCTGAGCCGGATATTCTGAAAATACTGAGCTACAAATTTATCAGGGGCAGTGCAGAAACCGCTTTTTCAAAGCCCAATTCCATTATCCTAACCAGCAATACTGCAAAACGGCTCTTTCCTAATACCTCTGCCATCGGCAAATCCCTCAAATTCATGAATTTTGCGAACCTGACTGTAACGGGGATTATTGAAGACCTGCCGGAAAACATGAGCTACGGGTTTGAGAGTCTGGTATCGACCAATGAAAATGTGGGTATTTTCCCTAAGGCCATGCAATGGGATAATTATTCTTTTTACACCTTACTACAGTTAAACCCAGGGGTTAATGTCGATGATTTTAACAAGAACATTAGTAATTTCTTAAACAAGCACAGCAATAAAGAAGTTACCTCAATCTTCATTTATCCATTACTCAAAAGCAATCTATACGGAGACTTTGTAAACGGGAAACCAGCGGGCGGTAAGATTGGGCAAGTACGCATCTTTATTGGTCTGGCCATTGGAATCCTGATCATTGCCTGCATCAATTTCATGAATCTTGCTACTGCAAAGGCTGGCAAACGCGCAAAAGAAGTGGGTATTAAAAAGGCAATGGGAGCCGGAAGGGCCTCATTGATCCATCAATTTTTGCTGGAAGCCATTCTGATGGTATCATTTAGTTTCATTTTAGCAATCTCCATTGTAGAGATCAGCTTGCCGCTGTTCAATAATTTGTTACACACGAACCTCAACCTGCAATCCTTAGGCTTTACAAACTGGCTCTACCTCTGTGCTGTTGTTTTTATTACTGCTCTTCTGTCAGGCAGCTACCCTGCTTTTTATCTATCCGCTTTTCAGCCTGTTGATACCGTAAAGGGATTAATCAGGCAGAATGGTTCTTCGGTGACTTTAAGGAAAGCTCTTGTGGTAGTTCAATTTAGCTTTGCGGTTTTGCTCATCACCGGTACAATTGTGGTTTATAATCAACTTCAGTACCTCAGGAATAGGCCGATGGGCTACAACAGTACCTCGCTGGTAGAAATGCCGATGGAAGGGATGCTGTTCCAAAATTATGAAACCCTTAAAAACCGGTTGATACAATCGGGCGTAGTGCTTTCCATGTGCAAAACTACAGCAAGTATCTCTACTCAGAACTCTGTGACCAGCGGACTCGAATGGGATGGTATGTTGCCTGCAGATAAATCCCTGAGATTTAACCAGATCATTACCACAAATGATTTCAGCAATACTACAGGAGTGAAAATGCTTACAGGTCGTGATTTTAGCAAGGATATTGCTTCAGATAGTTCCACAGTCATGCTGAATTCCAGTGCAGTTAAGGCCATGAACCTCCAACAGCCCATTGGTAAAAAGGTACTCTATGAAGGAATTAGAAGGACAGTAATTGGTGTGTTTGAAGATATCATCTGGGCTGATCCTACCAAAAAGGAAATGCCTATGGTTGTGGCCTGGGGATCCTTTTTGCCAAACGTGATTACCATGCGTTTGAACACTGCAAAAAGCACCAAAGAAGCCTTGGCGACCATCAGTAAGATTACGAAAGAGATGAACCCCGTTTATCCAGTGGATCTGGAATTTGTGGACAGCCTTTATCAGGAGAAGTTTGAAAGGGAACGCGTCCTTTCTATTCTTTCCAATCTGTTTGGCGGATTGTCTATTTTTATATCTTGTTTAGGTTTGCTTGGTCTATCAGCATATAGTGCTGAATTGCGAACCAAGGAGATAGGTATTAGAAAAGTCCTTGGTGCCAGTCATGTCAGTATTGTTAATTTGTTAAGCTGGAACTTTGTGAAAATGGTGCTTATTGCTATTTGTATAGGCCTTCCTTTAAGCTATTACCTGATGAATATCTGGCTATCTAAATTTGATTTCAGAATTGAGATCACTGGGCTCATGATGTTCAGTTCAGCCGGGTTCATTGTTTTGATTGCTTATTTTACTGTAAGTTATCAGGCTATAAGAGCAGCATCAGCAAATCCTATAAATGCAATTAAATACGAATGATGGGGTTATATGCCCGGTTATCTTAATTTAAAGCTGCCGCATCTCGACGATAGGAGAGATGACGGTCACTTTGCAAAAACAGCAGCTTTGTAAAAACGGCAGCTTTGCAAAACCCAATTGTTAAACAGAAAGCCGGGACTTTGATTTTCCGGCTTTCTTAATACAAGCCTCCAAAAAATGATCAATACCGGTTGTAGCATACCCCAAGAGCCTTGAGTTTTCGCCAAGTTCAGATGATATAATTGTTGTTCTCTCTCTGATCTGTGTCATACAATACGTATTTATTGCCTGTTGCATCGGAAGCGTAATGTATTGCTTTGCTTCGGCAATTTTTCCGCTTAAAATGATCAGTTCCGGATTAAACAGCTGAATAAGTACAGCGATTCCCTTTCCCATGTAAGTGCCAATATTAGATAGTAGCTGGATGGCATATTGATCGCCTTTATTTGCTGCTTCTATAATTACATCAGGTTCAATTCTTTGCAATTCTTCGTTAGAGAGCTTGTTTAGCATAGAGTTTTTACCTGATAAGATACCTTCTTTTGCCATTTCAGATAAAGCATTGCCCGAAGCAATGGTTTCCAGGCACCCGTGTTTGCCACAATAACACAATGCGCCATTCTCTACAAAAGGGATGTGCCCTAACTCTCCTGAAAAACCACTGGCACCTTTTCTTAATTTTCCATCCATTATAATTCCTAACCCAACGCCCCAATCCATTAACAGTATCAAA
>NZ_CAMLHF010000213.1 GCF_946479715.1 uncultured Pedobacter sp.
TGTGCAAAAATACACAACAAAGATTTAATTAAGAATTGGTTTTCTTGATTAGCACAGCTTTTCTGAAATGATAACCACAAAAGCCACTTACTGCTGCTAAAAATGCACCTAACAAAGCACTTAATGCAAGTACCAATATCCATGAATTTACACCAAGCATACCCGCAACTCTTAGCGCTAAAATATTGTTGTTAGGTAGGCTTTTGAATAAAGCCATTCCTGTCCATAAGAGCAGGATCGCAAAAAATGGCGACCACAGAGATATTTTTCCTGTTTTACCGATTAAGCCACATGTTGCAAATGAAATCACTACGATGATCCACCAGGGCAAAACCATTTGAAGTAGATAAGAGGCTATTAAAATTACAATAAATACCATGATGCTATTTTTTGGATATTTTTAATTTAGAGATTATTTTGGCCGATGGATCGTCAACAGATTGCATAAAGAAAAGATCATATAGTTCTCCGTTGGCCCAGGTGTCGATCATATTGTCATAGAATTTGCTTCCGGGGTTGCCCGATTGTCCACCCGGGAAAACGCCATGTCCCTTAGGTGTTTTCCCTAATTCCACCACCATTCGCCACGATGGGCCATTGCTTTCGCTTAATGCGTCTATGGTCATTTTACCACCACCAATCATTAAGGTTTTAGAACCAAAGCCTGGTATTTTTGCCAGATGGGGCACATTGCTATGTTTAAAGTTCGCCCATTGCCACCTCTCGCCAATAGGGCCATATTTACGTTCCAGACTATCACATGAATACTTAAAGGCTTCATTTACAAGGTCACTTAACGTTTCTTTCTCTGGTGTCTTAATATTGTCGACCCATTTAGAATCTGGCTGCGTTAAAATCAGTTGTACGGTTCTATCTCTGGAAGGATAGCGCATTGGAACACCACCAATACTAAATTCATCGTCCCAGATGTTGTACTGAATACGCTTGGTCCACAGATCAAAAATACTTGCCGCAACTTCTTTTGCATCGTAGTGTTTATTCCAGGCTGATACCAAAGAGAATCCTTCTTTTTGTGTTGCATTTAACTTGCTGCCGTCTATCAATGGTAAAATAGCCGGTAAAATATTTTGAGCATGAATGCTGTATGTATCAGTTTGCATGGTTCTGATGCTGTCGGCAGTAGCGTTAGTCATAACCGTTAACCTATCGTTTATGCGCTTTGCCCGCTCATACGGACTAAACTCCCAGTTAATGTAATAAGGGTAAGTTTGATCGGTTGAGGATTGATTGGCCGAGCTCACAAAATTTCTTGGAGGGTTTTTAACAGTAGGGTTTTGAGAAGCAGGAATCCATCCTTGCCAATCATTTTTAGGATCAGAACCGTCCATAATAAATTTACCCTGATCTTTCCATTTTAATGGGAATTTACCATTTGCTGTAATGGCAATATCATTGTCAACCGAAGCGAATACAAAGTTTTGTGCCGGAGCGGTATAATAAGTAAGTGCTTTGCGGTAATCGTTATAATTTTTACCCCGGTTTAGTAAATAGAAAGTTTTAAGCTCATTGGATTTATCGTGAGCAATCCATCTTAATGCATTGCCAATAGGAATATTCTGAGCCTTAGAGAACTTTTCTGGTTTTTGCAGATAAACAACCGGGCCCTGATGTGTATAATAAACCGTATCAATTTCAGCTTTGCTGCCTCTTATCAGAATCTTTTCAAGTCGGGTGGTCGTATTTTTCCACTGATTATTATACCAATAACTTTTATGCGAATTGTCTTTAAATTTGATCTCATAAAAATCCAGTACATCAGCAGCCACGTTAGTTACCCCCCATGCAATATTTTGGTTAAAGCCTATAATTACGCCGGGTGCTCCCGGTAATGATACGCCATAGCTATTTAAGCCCGGGGCGTGAAGCTGGATTTGATACCAGATAGAAGGAAGGGTTAAATCAAGATGAGGATCGTTTGCTAAAATAGGATAGCCAGATTTTGTCTTTGCTCCTGATATAGCCCAGTTATTACTTCCAATTCCTTCTTCTTTTTGTTTGGTTTCTATATTTCCTGTTACCATTTCCTTTAATGCATCAGCAGGAGGCGTAGGTATTGGCAGCGGATTAAAATCCCATTTGGTGCCCACAGGGATAATCGGATCTTCTTTAAAAGGGTAGTCAGGAAATAAATCTTTAACCACCTCAGTGCCAAATTTCTTTCTGATATTGGTCATGTAAAACTCGTCGGAGCCCATGGCCAGTACTGCCGACATCTGTTTTAACAACAATGCACACTTTAAAGGAGTCCAATCTTCAGGTTTAAAATCTAATAATTTATATTCAATAGGTAGTTTGGCCTGAGTTAAGGAATGTATATAGTCGTTTATACCAGCAGTATACGCCAGTATCATTTCTTTTGATTTCGGATCGGTCATCATTCCTTCCAAAGATTTCTCGGCGCCATAAACCATACCCATCCTACGCTGATATTTATCAAGCTCTATGGCCTTTTTACCTACCACTTCAGATATGCGTCCGGCAGCAAAGCGTGTCTGGAAGTCCATTTGCCATAAACGATGCATTGCCGTTACATAGCCCTGAGCGTAGTAAACATCGTGATCGTTTTGCGCAAAAATATGGGGGATCATTCTATCGTCAAATGCTATGTCGACATTCTGATGAGCTGCTTTTAGCACTAATTTTTTGTTGGGTTTTATTGTCATCCTTTCTGCGTTTTGCCAAAAACCGGTAAAGGGATTCAGAAATTTGAGAAGGGGAGGAGTGTCACCGAATTTTGTATTGAGAGCATACGTTAAAAGTATTGGGATAACAATGCAAATGAGGGCTTTTATTTTATTCATCATAGCTCAGTTAAAGTCACTTCTAAAACATAAATGAAAGCATTTGGTTCCTACTTCCTTTGAAATTTAAGTTGACTTTGCAATTTAACATAAAAGTTAAATCAATTGCAATCAAAATCCGATTTTGGTAACGAAATATTCATCAAAATTGGATTTGGAAAATTAAATTAATGTATTATATTTATAATAAATTAACCTTATATAAATTAACTGCATGAATAAAATTTTTACTAAAGCAATCTTTGCATTTTTATTGCTATGTATTACCGGTTTGGTAGCGCAGGCTCAAAATGTAACCATTAGCGGTTCTGTTTCTGATAAAGCCACTAAGGAACCAATACCAGGTGTTGGGATTACTGTCAAAGGAACTACAATAGCCACAGCCACTAATATGAGTGGTAAATACACACTTACTGTTAAGCAAGCCGCTCCATTTACAATCGTTATTTCTTATGTTGGATATGCCTCAATTGAAAAGGAAGTTACAGGAAATACTTCGAATCTTGACTTTGAGATAGAAACTGCTACCGTTTTAGGTCAGGAGGTAGTTATCTCGGCATCCAGAACTCCGGAGCGAATCCTGGAGTCTCCTGTGTCTGTAGAGCGGATGGGACCTGCCGTATTAAAAGAGCTTTCTGCACCTTCATTTTATGACGCCCTAACCAATATGAAAGGTGTTGAGATCAGTGCACAGAGTTTAACTTTTAAATCTATAAATACCAGAGGGTTTAATTCAAATGGAAATACCCGTTTTAATCAGCTTGTTGATGGAATGGACAATCAGGCGCCAGGATTAAATTTCTCTGTAGGAAATATTATAGGTATTTCAGATCTTGATCTGGATAATGTAGAGTTATTGCCGGGAGCATCTTCAGCGCTATACGGTGCTGGTGGTATCAGTGGTACCATGCTTATGACCTCAAAAAGCCCTTTTGATTACCAGGGAGCAAGCTTTTCTTATAAGTCGGGAATTAATCATGTAAATGATAACAATACCGGAAATCAGCAGTATAACCAGTTGGATGTGCGTTTGGCAAAAGCCTGGAATAATAAGTTTGCTGTAAAAGCTACTTTCTCATTCCTTCAGGCAAAAGACTGGCAGGCAGATAACTATAGCAACTTTGATCGTACAGGGCGTACTTTTAAATCTGGTGATAGAGCCTCAGATCCTAATTATGATGGTATAAACGTATATGGTGATGAGATCAATGCCAATCTATTAACGGTAGCAAGGAGCCTGCAAGCAGGTTTTCAAAGCCAGTCACCTGCTGGTTTTGCTGGGATGACTGCATTGATAAACACCTTCCCTAATTACAATTTCGATCAGTATGTGGCTACAATAACAGCTCCGGGTTCTCCATTTGCAGGACTTGCACCTGCCATTCCTTATCTGGGAATTGTGAAAGGAGTTAAAAACAATGCAATATCTAATCAGGATGTTTCCAGAACGGGATATAATGAAGTTAATCTCGTAGATTATGACACAAAATCATTGAAAACTTCAGGGTCACTTCATTATCGCTTTACCCCTACAATAGAGGCTATTGCGCAAATCAACTGGGGAACAGGTACATCCGTATATACTGGGTCTGATCGTTATTCACTTCGCAATTTTAGCATCGGACAGTATAAACTGGAGCTGAAAGGGCAGGACTTCTTTGTTAGAGGGTACACCACCCAGGAGCGTTCAGGTGATTCCTATATTTCTTCAATCCTTGGATCATTCATTAATGAAGCATATCGTCCAAGTCAGGGTCCTCCAACAAATCCTCTATCGGGATGGTATGCGCAATATGCCCTTGCTTATTCCACAGCACTACTTAAAGGAGGTTCTGACGAAGCAGCTCATGCTGCAGCTCGTGGAGTTGCAGATCAGGGTAGGCTAATGCCAGGCACCCCGCAGTTTGACGCTGTGAAAGAGAACATCATGAATAATACCATTGCATCAGGAAAAGGTGCGAAATTCGACGATAAAACCAATCTATACCATTATGAGGGTATGTATAATTTCTCAAATGCACTTAATAATGTAGTTGAATTACAGGTTGGGGGTTCATACCGGATTTACCAATTGCGTTCAGGCGGAACTATTTTTGACGACCTTAACGATAAAATTGATATAAATGAATATGGTGCATTTGCCCAGGTCGCTAAAAAAATGTTTGCTGATAAATTCAAACTGGCTGTATCTGGCAGATATGATAAAAGCTCCAACTTTGATGGCCGTTTTACACCAAGGATATCAGGAGTGCTTACAGTAGCGCCAGACAATAATATCAGGGTCTCATACCAAACAGGTTACCGGAATCCAACTACCCAAAATCAATACATTGATTTGTCAGTAGCAGGTGGCAGACAAAGACTTATCGGTGGTATCCCAAGTATGCTGAATAAGTATAACATGCTTACAACAGATATTCCTTTTACAGACGTAAGTTATCGTGCATTCCTGGGTTCTGTAGCTGCTGGTGCTCCTAATCCAGCTCTATTAAAACAATACAATTTTGATCCAAGAGGAGTTCGTCCTGAGAGCGTTCAGGCTTACGAAGTAGGTTATAAAGGATTGTTAGGGTCAAGGTTCCTGATAGATGCTTATGCTTATTACAATACCTATAAAAATTTCATTACAGCAGTTGATGTTTTTCAACAGAATGACGACAATTCCTTCTCTAAATTTGGAGTGCCTGTAAACGCAACAGGTAAAGTAACTTCTTATGGAGGTGCGTTAGGGTTAGATTATTTAATTGGCGGTTATAACCTAAGCGGTAACGTATCTTACAACAAACTTGGTGATCTTCCTGCAGATTATATCAATGATTTTAACACTCCAGAAATTCGTTATAATTTAGGTCTTGGTAATAAAGAAATCATTAAAAACTTTGGTTTTAATGTTAATTATCGCTGGCAAGATAAGTTTTACTGGAACTCATCATTTGCTTCAGGAGATGTTCCTTCCTTTAACACAATTGATGCTCAGGTTAACTTAAAAATACCTTCAGTAAAATCAATGGTTAAACTTGGAGGTTCAAACATTTTAAATAAATATTACTTTACTTCTTATGGTAACCCTTCTATAGGTGCACTTTACTACATAGGATTTACATTTAACCCATAAAATCAAATTAACACAGCTCTTCATCAATTAATTAGTTTTATAAAAGAGCCCTGGCAGTAATGTCAGGGCCTTTTTTATGCGTATTTTTTTATATGATAATAATCCTTTGGTTTTAATAGAAAATTTAACACTTTAGTATGTACAGAATACACGATCTATTACATGATCAAAAGGGGGGCAAATTTTTACTAAAGCGATTTTTCATGGAAGAAAATAAAGAAATAATAAATAATATAATCACAAAGGAAATTGTTGAGGAGCCGATTCAGCATTTAAACAATCCGGTAACGGATATAAAACCAATAGTTAAAAAATATCTTAGTCCGGTACAAAGTGTTACAACAGTTGGAAACAAATTTTTCTTTGCTGATGGGGATGCTAAAGTTGAAATCAGAGTAGTAAGCGACGAAATTATTAGAGTTAGACTGGCACCACATGGTGTTTTTCTGGATGATTTCTCTTATGCCGTTCCGGTGGTAGACCAAAAGGTAACCACATTTAAATTGGAAGAACTGCCAGAATATTATGCCATATCAACCAATACCGTTACTTGTAAAGTAAGAAAGGACGATTTCCACATCTCATTCACAGATAATCTGAACCAGAAGGTGATGAGTGAAGATGCTACACCAATGCATTGGGAAGAAAATATAGAATTTGGTGGCTATTACGTATATGCCACTAAAAAATGTGGGTCAGAAGAAAACTTCTTTGGTCTTGGTGATAAATCAGGAAACATGAACCTTAGAGGGCGTCATTTCCAAAACTGGAATACCGATGCATACTCATTTGGTTGGGATCAGGATCCATTGTACCGTACCATTCCCTTTTATGTTGGTGTAAATGAGCAGGCGGCTTATGGTATTTTCTTCGATAATACCTTCCGTTCTTATTTTGATTTTGGAAGAGAAGACAACTCGAAAACCAGCTTCTGGGCTGATGGCGGCGAATTGCAATACTATTACATCCACGGGCCACATATGATGGACGTGGTAAAAAGATATCAAACCCTAACAGGAACACACCCAATGCCTCCAAAATGGGCCTTAGGTTACCACCAGTGCAGGTGGAGTTACTATCCTGAAAAGAAGGTTAAAGAAATAGCAGAAGGCTTTAGATCCCGTAATATCCCTTGCGATGCCATTTATCTGGATATCGATTATATGGATGGCTACCGTTGCTTTACCTGGAATAAAAGTCATTTTCCTGATCCTAAAAGAATGATTAAGGAACTTGCAAACGATGGTTTCAAAACTGTTGTAATGATAGATCCGGGTATTAAAGTTGATGATAACTACTGGGTATTTAAAGAAGGTAAGGAAAACAACTATTTCTGTCGCCGTAGCGACGACTATTTTATGGAAGGCCACGTTTGGCCGGGAAGATGTCAGTTCCCTGATTTTACCAACCCAACCGTAAGAGAGTGGTGGGGTAACCTATACAAAGAATTAGTAGACATAGGTGTTGCAGGAGTATGGAATGATATGAACGAGCCGGCAGTATTTGGCTCAGGAACATTCCCTAACGATGTAAGACATAACTACGATGGTTATAGAGGTTCTCACCGCAAAGCCCATAATGTTTATGGCATGCAGATGGTACGCTCAACCTACGATGGCTTGAAAAAGCTAATGCGAAATAAGCGTCCGTTTACCATTACCCGTGCAGGGTATTCAGGTATGCAGCGCTATGGTTGTGTGTGGACCGGTGATAACGTAGCTACATGGGAACATTTAAAAATTGGTAATATCCAATGTCAGCGTATGTCAGTTTCAGGCGTACCTTTTTGCGGAACCGATATAGGAGGTTTCAGTGGAGAGCCAGATCCGGAATTATTTACAAGATGGATCCAGTTAGGAACCTTCTCTCCGTTTATGCGTGCACACTCTGCTGGCGATACTGCTGAAAGAGAACCATGGAGTTTTGGAGAACCATATACGAGCATCAACAGAACATACATTGAATTAAGATACAGGTTGCTTCCTTATCTGTATTCGGTATTCTGGGAGCATCACCGTTATGGCTTCCCAATTTTAAGACCGTTGGTAATGCTTGAGCAAGAAAATATCAGTAATGGCTACCGCCAGGATGAGTTTACATTTGGTGATAAAATATTGGTTTGCCCTGTTTTAGAGCAAGGTGCAGCATCCCGTATGGTTTATCTGCCAAAGGGAAAATGGTATAACTTCTGGACGCACGAAGTATTAACCGGAGAGAGCGAGCATAGCATTGCAACACCTTTAGATCATATGCCATTATTTGTTAGAGCAGGTTCCGTAATTCCGGAATATCCTGTAATGCAATATGTTGGCGAAAAAGACATTGATGAGGTATTGCTGAATGTTTATTTTTCTGATTATGAAGTGAATTCATTCTTGTACGAAGATCATGGTGATACATTTGCTTATGAGCAAGACATCTACTCAGAGAAAAAGTTCAGTGTAAAAGGAACGCAGTACGCGCTAACTATTGAGCAGTCTAGAAGTGGGTTGTATACTCCAAATTACGAGTTGTACAATTACAACATCGTTGGCTTGCCGTTTAACGTAAATAAGATCACGGTTGACGATCATGAAATCACCGATTATACTTTGGATGAGTTGAATTGTTTGCGTTTTAAATCAAATAAAAATTTCACAACAATAAAAATCTATAATTAATGGAAGTGCTTGCCTACAGTTTATTTAGCGATTTTGATATCTCATTATTTATTTCAGGCAAGCATTTTCGGTTGTATGAGAAATTTGGTGCACACCTTATACAACACAATAAAACGGATGGAACTTACTTTGCTGTCTGGGCGCCAAATGCCCAGGCAGTAAATGTTACCGGAAATTTTAACCAATGGAACAAAACATCGCACCAGCTTAACAGACGATTAGATTCCTCTGGCATATGGGAGGGTTTTATCCCAAACATTGGTAAAGGCGAAGTTTATAAATACGCCATTAAAGGTTTTGATGGCAGCGATATAGAAAAAGGCGATCCCTTTGCTACCAAATGGGAACATCCGCCAAGAACAGCTTCTATTGTTTGGGATACAGATTACACCTGGAAGGATAAAACATGGCTCAATAAGCGCCCAAAAGCAAATGCACTGAATACACCCATGTCGGTTTATGAAGTACATCTTGGCTCATGGCAGCGCGATCCATCAGAACCAAAAAGGGTATTAACCTACAAGGAAATAGCAGTAAGCC
>NZ_CAMLHF010000214.1 GCF_946479715.1 uncultured Pedobacter sp.
AAAGACAACCATTTTCTACCAGAATCTTAGCATCGTTCTCATTCACCTCGTTTTGAGTAGCATTAGGAAAAGCCACATCACATTTTATTCCCCATGGTTTCTCGCCGGCAAAGAATTGGCAGTTAAATTTATCTGCGTACTCTTTAATTCGTCCTCTGCGGCCGTTTTTCAGCTCCATAATGTACTTAAGCTTTTCTGTATCTATGCCATCAGGATCGTAAACAAAACCTTCCGAATCTGACAGAGTCAATACCTTTGCCCCTACCTCTATACATTTCTCGGCTGTATATTGAGCAACGTTTCCAGAACCTGAAATGACAACGTTTTTTCCTTTCAATGAATCACCTTTCAGCTTCAGCATCTCTTCAACGAAGTATACTACACCATAGCCCGTTGCTTCAGGACGAATCAAGCTTCCTCCCCACTCAAACCCTTTCCCTGTCAAAACACCTGTAAATTCACCTCTGATTCGCTTATACTGACCAAACAGAAATCCTATTTCTCTTGCCCCTACGCCAATATCTCCGGCAGGAACATCAATATCAGCACCAACATGGCGATATAATTCGGTCATAAAGCTTTGGCAGAATTTCATCACCTCAGCATCAGATTTCCCTTTAGGATCAAAATCCGAGCCTCCTTTACCCCCACCCATAGGCAAACCGGTAAGGCTGTTTTTAAATACTTGTTCAAATGCAAGAAACTTAAGTACACTTAAGTTCACAGATGGGTGAAAGCGCAAGCCTCCTTTATAAGGACCTATTGCACTGTTCATTTGAACCCTAAACCCACGATTAATTTCAACATCACCTTTATCGTTCAACCAAGGCACTCTAAAAATAATAACCCTTTCCGGCTCCGCAATTCTTTCTAAAATCTTGTTTATTTTATACTTAGAATTCTTTTCACTAAAGGGTATTATTGATTCTGCTACTTCATATACTGCCTGCAAAAATTCCGGTTCATGTGCGTTCCGAAATTCTATTTTACTCATAAATGTCTTGATCGATGAATCCATTGATAGTTTAAATGTTATAAAAATGATGAATTGGCTTCAATGTATAAAAATACACTAAGCCTGGAAGTCTTAAGTAACCGGAAAACTCTTTATAGAAAAGTACAATCAATATTGAATTATTGATTGTGTTATAACATGTTGCAATTTCCTTTATTATTTGATTCCGGGATAAAAATATGTTTTTTTATTCTACTAACAAATAGAAATGCGCCGATTGGGGGTAAGATCAAAAAAAAGGGCTGTTCTAGATGAACAGCCCCCACGATATTGAGTGCGTTATTAATAACCTGGATTTTGTTTCAACTCACTATTTCTGTTGATCTCGTCACGGCTAAATGGTCTAAAATAAATTTTATCTTCCCATTTGCGATTTTCTTGTGCGGTCTCTACAGTTGGTGTGTATGTATAATCATAAACTGAAGTATCATAATGATAAGGCTCAGACATTGTTTTTCCTGCTTTGAAAGTACCAGAGACTTTAATGTAAGTTGCTTTCCTACCCAAGGTTGCAGGTGCTATCATCCATCTGCGGGTATCATGGTAACGTTGTTCTTCATATACCATTTCAATTCTGCGTTCATGACGATAAATTTCGGTTAAAACCTCCTTTGAGCTGCCGGCAATTGCAGGCATTCCTGAACGGAAACGAATACGATTTAACCACAATACAGCTGGAGCAAAATCGCCTAATTCTATACTGGCTTCAATATAATTCATTACCGCCTCAGTATATCTGAAGAATGGCCATGGCACAAATTGAGGCATAGAAGCATCTACAATATTCGGATCCGGATCTATAAATTTATGTGTATAATAGCCGGTCCAGCTTCCGTTCCAGTTTTCAATGGAACTACCTCTTGTATCGAGCCCTTTAAAACGGATCTTTTTCCCGTCCTCCATAAGGTCATATTCGCCAGTTTGTATCTGGTTAGCAGGATCTACTGACCCCGAAACTTTATCTCTTGGTTTCCAACCAGCACCATCATATAATACGGTTGCGTAGAAACGTGGATCACGATTTTGATAAGGAGCCGATTGTTGTGCAGTATTGGTCCAGCTAAATTTTGTTCCATCAATCATCTCATAATCATCAACAAGTAAACCTATTGGGGTGTTACCTGCCCAGTTATGATAGCCATTTGGTCCATTTGCCCTTCCATAGCGCAAGTCGCTACGATCTATAAAGTATCTGGCAAAAATTAATTCAGAAGCAGCAGCGATATCTATGCCTGGTGCTTTACTACCACCCCCCATAGCTATGCTTTTATAGTTATTACGCCCTTCAGCAACCGATACTTTTGCATCCAGATTTAACTTATAGCCTGTTCCGGCATCCATAACAGCTTTTGCTGCATTTTGTGCTGCTTTCCAGCGTGCATTGCGATCGCCAGTTAGATACCCTAAAAATTCCGGGGTTGCATAGCCTGAAATAACTGTAGATTTTGATTTTGCAGTAGGAACATCATGCAGATCACTTGCCGCATATAACAAAACGCGTGATTTCAATGCCAAAGCAGCCAAAGAATTAGTTTGTCCTTTAACCATTGTTTGATCTTTTAAGAGATTAAAAGACTCTTCACAATCTTTGACAATGAAGTTTACGCACTCTTCATAAGTGGCTCTTTTCACTTTATAATCATCATTAAGTCCGTAGCTTTTTGTAATAAGCGGCACAGCACCATAGTACCGTAACAATTGCTGATAAAAATAGGCCCTTAAAAAATAAGCCTGACCTAACAACTTAGATTTTACAGCTTCATCAGTAATTGCATTATCGGTACCTGTTAACTTCTCTACAGTGATATTACAGGCACGGATACGATTATACATCTGATCATAGCCCCAGGTTGCATGAACCCAACCTAGTGTTGTTGGATTTATGGTACTTGCATTAACAAGATCGATTCCTCTGTTTGGATGCGTAAAAAGTGACTCGTCGGAAACTGACGACAACATCTGCTCATCAAATCCTCCCACATTTAACCCATTGTATATCTCGGTAACAAAAGCTTGCGCCAATGCAGGATCTTTCCATACCAGATCAGCATTAATTGCTGTGGGTGGATCTACTGCAAGAAAATCCTTTTTACAACCTGATCCGAACAGCGTTATAAGAGCGATGGAGAATATGTATGTATTTCTATTTATAGGTTTCATATAAAATATTTTAATTCTTTGAACTTAAAAAGTGGCTTTAATTCCTGTATTGATAACCCTTGCCTGTGGATAATATTGGGCACTAGAGTTTGTTGATTCAGGATCCCAAATTTTAATTTTATCCAGAGTTACAAGATTTAGCCCATTTACATATACCCTAAGTGCTGTTAATCCGATTCGTTTTACCAATTCCGGAGCAAACGTATAGCCCAGCTCAACATTTTTTAACCTTATATAATTGTTACTACGCATCCAATAGGTATTACGCGCTGCATTATTAAAATCGGTATAATAGGTTTTACCACGGTTCGATAACCTAGGGAATTCACTACTCGGATTTTCGATGCTCCAACGGTTTTTGTATGACCATTCAAGGAAGTTACCTATATCACCAGATTCAGTTAATCCTACAATTTGCAAACCTCCTGAGGCCCCTTGAACTAGTGCCGAAAGATCGAATCCTTTATAAGCCAGATTCAGGTTGAAGCCTCCGGTAAAGGTAGGTGTGTTGGTTTTGTCCATTCTGATTTGATCATCACCATTGATTTTACCATCACCATTTACATCTTGGAACTTCATGTCACCCGGCAGCAAATTGCCAGTAAATGCACTATAGTCGATTTTATTTGCTTCAATTTCTGCCTGGTCTTTAAAAACCCCTGCATATTGATACACAAGTTCAGTTCCTGTAGGCATTCCAGTTGATCGCTGCCACGCTGGTGCGCCAGGCGTTTCATCCCAGAATATGATCTTATTTTTAGAATATCCTCCATTAACACTTACCCCATAATTAAGTTCACCTATATTATCATTATAACTCAACTTAAATTCGAAACCTTTATTGTTTACTTTTCCAAGATTCACAGGAGGTAGTTTATCGGTAATACCTGAACTTCCAGGTATAGAGTTACCTCTAGCAATAAGAATTTTTGTACGCTTGTTATAAAACGCATCAAACTCAAAGCTTAGTTTATTATCCAAGAACGATGCATCCAAACCTACGTTGGAGTTGTTTGCTACTTCCCATCCGAAATCCAAATTAGGAACTCGGTTTTCAACTAATGTTTGGCTTAACTGATCATTGATCACATAACTTCCAAAGCCCATTGTACTCAGGTATTGATATTCGGCCAGTGCATCCCCAAAGTATGCCTCTGCACCCATTTGACCCCATGAAGCTCTGATTTTCAAATTATTAACAAATCTCACGTTATCTTTAAAGAAAGGCTCTTCAGATACCCTCCAACCCAATGAAAAGCCAGGGAAGAAACCAAAACGTTTGTCTTCAGGGAAGATGTACGAACCGTCAGCTCTCCACAAGAATTCAGCAAGATATTTCTCTTTATAGTTATAACCTACTCTTCCAAAATAACTCAAACGAGCTCTTTTATATAAGTTATTTGGATCACCTGGATTACTGATCGACTGTTCTTTATCGCTACCTGCTAACAGTTCCTGCAAAGCCGTAGAAATAAAATACCTTCTAAAGGCAGAAAAACCATCATTATCAACCTTTTCTCTGGTTACACCAGCCATTAAACCAATAGTATGATCTCCTATTTTTTTATCATAATTGATCATTCCCATTAAGTTTGTTGCCAATTGCGCTCCAGCGGTTTCAGTTAAACTAGGATCAGTACGTTCAGAACGCACGGAACCTGTAAGCACAGGTGTTACACCATCTGCTTCAAAAGATTTTTTGTCCCAATAATAAAGCGTCCACGGCGTTTGCCATCTTTTTTGTCTGCCTGCAAATTTATCAATAGAGGCAGTTCCTGTTACTTTTAACCCATCAACCCATGGAATTCTGATTTCTACTTTACCAGTGGTTTGTAAGTAGTCTCTGCGATCTCTGTTATAACCTGTAAGATCTGTAGTTGTAACATATGGGTTATATCCGTACTCAATATCAGGTCCTGGTAAACCATTTGGCCAAACCTCTATTTCTGTTGGTTTTCCGCGCATCAGCATTCTGAAAACATCCGATGCATTTACAGTAGGGAAATTACGAACCTCCTCTCTACCTGTAACACCTAATGTTGCAGTTACATATTTATTAATGTTCGCTTCTAAGTTAATCCTCAGATCATACTGCTGATATCCTGTTGCAGATTTTTTGTAATAACCATCCTGATCTAAATATCCCAAAGACACAAGGTATTTAATGTTATCTCCTCCTCCATTAATCTGTAAGTTGTGTTTTTGTTGTGGAGACCAGTTTTTAAGTGTGGTATTAAACCAATCGGTATTAGGGTATCTCAAAGGATCCGAACCATCACGTAGCTTCTGCATTTCATCAGGGCGATAAGCTGCGCTGATTGTACTATTGTTATCAGTTCGTTTGTATGATCCTGTTTCCTTAAACGCCTGCCAGGCCGCACTCCATTGATCCTGGGGTAAGTCGGCACCGAATATGTTTAATTCATTCAATATTTCAGCATATTGGGATGAATTTGACATTTTAGGTGTTCTGGTTGGCTGTTGCAAGCCATAACCATAATCATAAGATAATTGTGGTTTTCCAGATTTACCTTGTTTAGTGGTTATAAGGATTACACCGTTTGCTGCCCTCGAACCATAAATTGCAGCAGAAGCATCTTTTAGTACCGATACACTTTCTACATCATTTGGATTTAAGCGTTCTAAACCGCCTGCTCTGTTAGGCACTCCATCGATAACGATTAAAGCATTGTTATTTCCTAAGGAGTTAACCCCACGGATACGGATAGTTGATCCATCATAACCTGGTTCACCACTTGCTTGAACAGCAGTTACACCGGGCAAACGACCTGCCAATGAGTTAGAAAGGTTTACCGTTGGTGTTTTTGCCAGCTCAGCTCCTTTAACTGAAGTTACAGCTCCGGAAACTACAGCTTTTTTCTGTGTTCCATAACCAACAACTACAATTTCGGATAGTGCCTGTGCGCTTTCTACTAGTTTAACATTAATTGTTTCTTGCTTATTAACCGGAATTTCCTGAGTCTGGTATCCCATATAAGAGAATACCAACGTACCATTGTCAGGCACCCTGATGCTATATTTACCTGTTGCATCAGTAGTTGAACCCGCCGTACCTTCTTTTAATTTAACACTTACTCCGGGGATGCCGGTTCCATTGGCATCTGTAACCAGACCTTTCACCAAAATATCGGCCGCTGAAGCATTTCTTAATCTTATCACTACCAGATTATCTTCCAATTCCTGGAACTCCAGATTAGTGTTTTTCAAAAGTAACATCAGGGCATCAGAAACAAATATCTGACTCTTTACCAGTGTAACATCTTTACTACCAGAAAGGTCATCTTCGCTATATAGAAAGCGTATATTTCCTTTCTTCTCAAGCACATTAAGCGCTTCTTTTAATTTGACTCTATGCAGCTCTAAATCAACTTTTGTTCCTTGGGAGAAGGTTGAGGCTGATACCTGCAAACATAAGACAAACGATGAAACAAAGATCCAGTTTAGCATCATTATTAGTTTTTTGTTGGGAAAGTTGGCACATAGAACTTTATTGCACAGTTCTTTTTTTTTCATAGATTTGTGAATTTCAAAGTTAAAAATCTGTAATAGTAGCATTTAGCTACTCATGAAGGTTTAGGGGGAGAGAAATGTTAGCCGCATTTAGCTCCCTTTTTTGTTAGTAAATGATCACGTCATGTTCTTTAAGTTTAAAGTTAAATGGTTTGATTAATTGCATTGCTTTCAGGGTTTCTTCGATTGTTTCATTTTTAAATACACCTGTAAAGCGATAAGATTTTGCTTGCTCGGTTTCAAAGTTGATTTGCACATTGAACCAACGTTCCAGTTTTGGTTTCAGATCTTCTAATGATTCATTCTGAAACACAAGCTGGCTATCTCGCCATGAAGTTTCTTCGATATATTCGTTATTACCAATTCGCACGGGCACCACATGTTGTATTGTTAGCGTTATGTCCTTTGGCACATCTGGCGAGGCATTAGACTTAACATGAATAACTTTTTTATCTTCGACCAATGCGAATTTTTCTGAGGGACTTAAAAGTATCTTTTGTTCCGATCTGTCGTTTACTGAAAGTTCAATAGAACCGCGGATCAAGGTTGCCTCCGACTTTTTATCAATGGGATAAGCCTTTATGTTAAATGCAGTTCCCAAAACTTTTACGCAAATTTTATCAGTACGTACAATAAAGGGATGAGATTTATGATGAGCCACATCAAAAAAAGCCTCACCTACCAGATAAACAATACGTTTCTTCTTTTGATTAATATCGCTCTCATAAGAAAGCTTACTATCAGAATTAAGCCAAACTATTGTACCATCAGGAAGCTTAATTTTTTTTCGGATACCTTTTCCTGCAACAATCTGAGTATCCGGAGAAAATTTATCGGACCTATTGTAGTAAAGGAGAGCAGCAGAAACAATAACAAGTAATATTGCAGCAATGCCAATAAGATTTTTATACTTTTTGAAACTAGTTATTTTTTGTGTTTCCTCTTTATGTCCAAACTCATCACGAAATTTAAGCCTATGTAACAGATACGCCTGATCTACGTCTGGCAAATCGGTTTGTCCTTCTGAACTTAACCAGAGTTGTTCTAGAAATTCTTCATAATAAACGGAATCAGGATATCCTGTTATGAGGTCATTTAGCTCTTCCAATTCCCTTTTCGTGGCTTCACCAGCTAATTTACGAGCTAACAGTTCTATAATTCTGTTTTTATACATACAGATAATCCGGGTAAGTTTATATTGGTTTGTATGTATAGGACAAACCTTTTTGGAAAACTCCCTAGTCTTTCGTAAAAAAAAATAAAAGTTTTTTTTACATGAGGTTAAATTCGGCTTTTAAAACAGTACTCATTTTTTTAATTGCAGTTACCAGATGAGCATCTACTGTTTTAGGAGAAATATTTAAGATGGATGCCGTTTCCTTATAACTTAACCCGTCTTCTTTTATTAACTTAAATACCAGTTTACACTGAGAAGGAAGTTTTTCGGTTGCAACCTCGAGCTTTCTTTTCAATTCATCATTTATCAATATTTGCTCCGGGTTCAGGTTGTCAAGAATAATTTCGAATTCAATATCATCAAGAGAGACCCACTCTTGCTTTGAATGTTTGTTAAGCACATTTAAGGATAAATTACGGGCAATTACAAAAGCATAAACTTTTATGTTCTTTACCTCCGATAGTTTTTCTCTGTTTCGCCAAAGAGTAATCATAACATCACTAGCCACTTCTTCTGCAAGTTCTCTTGACTTTAATAAACAAAAGCAAAAACGATACAAAGAAGGAAACAAAGATTTGAAAAGCTTCTCGTATGCATTCTCATTATTATACAAAGCAATATGACTTATCAGACTATTTAGGTCGGGTAAATGTTTAGGCATAGGGTCTATATTTGATTAATTCAAATGTATGAATTAAACCATACCATCCAAATCCTAAAGCAATTCTCTTGAAATTTACCTGGATATAGATAATTATTACTCATTTATAAGCTCTTTTAACCTATAATATGTTAAAATGAAAAAATGCCTACCACTTTGAAAGGCTCTTATTAATCTTGATTTTAGTTAAAAAAATAAAAAAAAGCTAAGACAATGTCTCACTGGCGTTTAGAATCATTCCGATCTTTTAGGCCCCTGATTTGCAACTCTATTCACATCTTAGATTCTCTAGGTAAGGTCTAATCCCGTTCGGATTTTGACTTCTAATAGATTAGGCTTATTAGAGAACGGAAAAAATCCTGTAATTTTAACCTGAAAGTAAAAACCATAAATGTTAACAGTAGAAAAAATTGGGGGTACTTCTATGAGTGCCCTTACAGATGTTATTAATAACATCGTCTTATTTGAACGAAGCGGTAAGGCATTATACAACAGAGTTTTTGTAGTCTCTGCATT
>NZ_CAMLHF010000215.1 GCF_946479715.1 uncultured Pedobacter sp.
CTTCAACCTGGTACCGGTAAGCTGCGTCTGCTATCTCGTTTTGGATATACTCGTTTTCTATCGCATTTACTGAACCGCCCATCGCATCTATTTTATCTATGTACAGCTGCGCTGCCGCCTCAACTTCATCAGTTAGCGTTTCTACAAAGTAAGAGCCGGCCAATGGGTCAACTGTATCTGTTACCCCGCTCTCAAAAGCAATTACCTGTTGTGTGCGCAAGGCGATTTTTGCTGCTGCTTCTGTTGGCAAAGAGAGGGCCTCATCGTAACCATTTGTATGTAAGGACTGTGTGCCTCCTAAAACTGCAGCCAAGGCTTGATTGGTGACTCTTATTACATTATTAAGTGGCTGTTGGGCTGTAAGCGTAGATCCACCTGTTTGTGTGTGAAAACGAAGCATTTGAGCCTTCTCATCTGTAGCCCCAAGCTCCTTTGTTATTTTTGCCCACATTCTTCTGGCAGCCCTGAATTTGGCAATTTCCTCAAAGAAATTATTGTGACAGTTGAAAAAGAAAGAAAGGCGCTTAGCAAATACATTAATATCCAATCCCTTCTCCAATGCAGCATTCAGATAAGCCTTTCCATTTGCCAGTGTAAAGGCCAGCTCCTGAACGGCTGTTGAGCCTGCTTCCCTGATATGATAGCCCGAAATGGAAATTGTATTCCACTTAGGCACTTCTTTACTGCAATACTCAAAAATATCTGTAATAATCCTCATAGAAGGTTTTGGTGGATATATATAAGTCCCCCTTGCGGCATACTCCTTTAAGATATCGTTTTGAATAGTGCCAGATATTTGCTTAATATCAGCTCCCTGTTTTTTGGCCAGGGCAATATACATAGCCAACAAGATCGAGGCTGTAGCATTAATTGTCATAGATGTGGTGATCTTTTGCAGCTCTATCCCATCAAACAAGATTTCTATATCTTTCAGGGAATCAATTGCAACACCAACCTTACCAACCTCTCCTTCGGCCATATCATGATCAGAATCGTATCCAATCTGAGTAGGAAGATCGAACGCAACAGACAGGCCCATTGTTCCCTGCTTAAGCAAATAATGATACCGCTTGTTAGACTCCTCAGCCGTCGAAAACCCGGCATACTGCCGCATAGTCCACAACCTGCCCCTATACATATCTTTCTGAATCCCCCTTGTAAAAGGAAACTCTCCTGGCACCTCTGTTAAAGGTTTAGCAGTAGTATATATTTCTTTTATTTCAATACCTGAAGTAGTGGTAAAACTTTTCTCTTTCATAATTAAAATAACAAATGAATGTCCTTTTTAATAAGATCTAATGTTAAATCATAAGGGTTATCAGCAATATCAGTCATATGCTGCAGTATCTTTCTACTCAAATCTACACCGGCAGCCTCCACAGGCAATCCTCGCGCAGCATTACTAACCATGGTTAAAGTATCATCCTTAAGTTTACGAACAACATCCCATGTTTGGGCACTTACATATAACTGTTGGGCAACGTTATGTTGATATTCGGATCTTATTTCATTAAGCAAAACCGATTGAAGATCTACAACAGAAATACCCTGCTGATGTACGCGGATCAGTAAATTTGCAGGATTAATCCTGTCAACAAAAACAATCAGACGTTCGTAGGCCTGCAGTCGCAACGGAAGAATATGTAAATGTTCGTCTTTTTTAGGATCTGACGTTTTTGTTTCAACAGACTTTGTGTCCAGATACCTTCTCAGGTCATTTATAAAAAGATAATATCCTGCTGCAATTGTTATAATACCACCTGTGGCTAGTGTGGCAACTTCTGTTAAAAAGTTTTGTACGTTCATTCAGCTTTGTTTGAATACAGTAATAATTAGTATAGCGTCTCAACAAAAATGTACATTTTATTTATATTTACCCCACTATTTGATTTTTTAAATGACGAGATAGAGGTCTCTATCAGAGATAGCTATAGCGCTTTTATAAACAATTATAACTAAATTTGTACTTCCTAATTTTTAATAATATGAGTAATACAGTTGATACAGCATTTGCACCGGTAACTTTTACAGAAGGCGCTGTAAAGGAGCTTTTTAAATTAAAAGATCAGCAAGAAATTTCTGAGGACTTCGGGTTACGCGTAGGTGTTGACGGTGGAGGTTGCTCTGGAATGAGCTATGTCCTTGGTTTTGATCAAAAAAAAGATGGTGATCAGGAATTTATTATAGATGGCATTAAAGTCTTCATGCACAAAGCGCATCAGATGTATTTGATGGGAATGCAGGTAGATTGGCAAGATGGATTAAACTCAAGGGGCTTTACCTTCAGTAACCCAAATGCAAGTAGCACTTGCGGTTGCGGAACAAGTTTCTCAGTTTAAACTTCCTATTCTTTTGTAACATTATACATGGTCTCGTTGTCTTAACAGCGGGACTTTTTATTTTTATCCCTTTAAGAATATATTTCACCTGAAATGACCTATACCGAAAACGTAAAACTAGCCCTTCAATCAATAAAAAGCAACAGGTTGCGTACCATGCTCACTGCATTGATCATCGCAATTGGTTTATCTGCATTAGTAGGTATATTAACAACGCTCGATGCTGTTAAAAAGAGTATGACTGAGGCTTTCTCCAGTATGGGGGCCAATGCATTTACCATCAGAAACAGAGGATCAGGTATAAGGGTTGGTGGCTCTGGCCAAAGGCCAAAGCCATTCCGCTCTATCAAATATGAAGATGCCGTAAGTTTTAAGGAAAGACTAAATACTCCTGCAACAGTGGCGATCAGTGTATTTGCTACCGGAGGCTCAACAGCTAAGTTTGGTGCTGAAAAAACTAACCCTAACATCAATATTCAGGGTATTGATGAAAATGGATTGAACTCACAGGGCCTAAATCTTTCGCTTGGACGTAATTTTAGTCCTGCCGAAGTAGTGTCGGGAAATAACGTCTGTATAATAGGTAATGAGATCAGAACTAAACTTTTCAAGAACCAAAGTCCAATAGACAAAGTCATAAACGTTGGGAACAACAGGCTGAAAGTTATTGGAGTTCTTGAGTCCAAGGGCCAAAGTATGGGTTTTAGCGGCGACAGATCCGTCTATGTTCCTCTTCTAAAAGCTAAGTTGATTAACTCCAACTCAAATCCTTCTTATACCATAACTGTAATGGTACCAAGTAACGATCAGATGGATAACATTATTGGCGAAGCTACATCAGAACTTAGAAAAATAAGAAAAGTAAAAGTTTCGGAACCTAATAATTTTGAGATCACAAAAAGTGATTCGCTTGCCCAAACCCTGTTTGAACAATTAAGGTATGTAGTATTAGGAGGAATTGCCATCGGAGCCATTACACTAATTGGCGCATCCATTGGCCTAATGAATATTATGCTGGTTTCTGTAACAGAAAGAACCCGGGAGATCGGAATCAGGAAAGCCATCGGTGCAAACCCTTCTGTAATTCGCAAACAATTCTTAATAGAGGCCGTAATAATTTGTCTTATTGGAGGTGCATTTGGCATATTCCTTGGAATAGCCATAGGAAACCTAATCTCATTTGCAATGGGGGGATCATTCATAATACCATGGGAATGGATTATGGGCGGTTTTGCACTGTGTGTTGGGGTAGGTATTATTTCAGGCTATTACCCTGCAAAAAAAGCCTCCAAACTGGATCCGGTAGAAGCTTTAAGATATGAATAAAAAAAGGGAAGATAATTATCTTCCCTCATATTGATTTTCGTAGTAAGCCTGGTAATTCCCGGAAGTAACATCCGAAAGCCATCCTTCATTTTTCAAATACCACTCTACTGTTTTTTCCAATCCTTCTTCAAACTGTAAACTAGGCACCCAGTTTAGTTCATTTTGAAGTTTAGTGGAGTCAATAGCGTAACGTAAATCATGACCAGCTCTGTCTGTTACAAAAGTGATCAGCTTTGCCGACTCCCCTTCTGCCCTGCCTAGTTTCTTGTCCATGATCTTACATAGTAAATGAATAAGATCTATGTTTTTCCATTCGTTATGGCCGCCAATGTTATAAGTTTGTCCGGTTTTAGCCTGATGGAAGATAACATCAATTGCGCGAGCATGATCCTCTACCCATAACCAATCGCGAACATTCTCACCCTTACCATACACCGGTACTGGCTGTTCGTTTTTAATATTATTGATTGCCAACGGTATCAGTTTCTCCGGAAAATGATGAGAACCATAATTGTTAGAACAATTAGACACAACTATATCTATCCCATAAGTATCGTGATAAGCCCTTACAAAGTGGTCAGAAGATGCTTTTGAAGCAGAGTAAGGACTATGTGGGTCATAAGCTGTAGATTCAGTAAACATTCCTGTTTCGCCAAGCGCACCATAAACTTCATCTGTTGAAACATGGTAAAACCTCTTCTTATCGTAGCTACCTTTCCAGTATTCGCGTACCGCATTCAAAAGATTAACTGTTCCAATAACATTGGTCATCACAAAAGCTGTTGGATCAGTGATTGACCTGTCAACATGCGACTCAGCAGCTAAGTGAATAACTGCATCAAAATTCTCTTTACCAAATAACTCATTTATTACCGTTGCATCTGTAATATCTGCTTTAACAAAACGGTAATTCGGTTTATCCTCAATATCGGTAAGATTTGCAAGGTTACCAGCATAGGTTAACTTATCCAGATTTACAATCATGTAATCAGGATAGTTATTTACAAATCTTCTTACAACATGAGAGCCAATAAATCCAGCCCCTCCGGTGATTAATATTTTTTTCATAGTTTATAGTTCTTTAGGCAGCCCAAGTTCCAGAGCTACCGAAGATGTTTTGTTTTGATATATTTTAGCAAGCACAGCATTTAACGGGTCCTTTAAATCAAACTGCAGATCTTCATGTAGTTTATAAAACTTATTTAATACTGAAACTGTCGACTTAATAAAGTAAACAGAAAGTTTTTCGTTAAACTTATGTAATGGTGAAAAAATGCCCTCATTAAAATCTATTGGAATTTGGTTTAATAAATGAATTCTCAACTCCATTTCTGTAGTAACATCCTTCGTTACCTTAAAATGATGACTGATGCTTCCATTTAATTTGCGCATTTTCAATAGTGTATCTTTTGAAGTGAGTTTTTTATTAGATAAAAGATCTTTAGCCGTTTCATCTATCGTTGCCAATAGTTTTTCATAACGTTCTACCAGATCCTGTTCATCTTCGAGCAACTTAAAGTGCAAATGTTCTGTTAAAACCTTATCCTTAGCAATTAGTCTGAGCAATAATTTATCTTTTTCCTTTTCAGGAAGAGACTTTATCTCCTCTTTAAGATCCTTATGCTCGCTTAACAGCATGTTAAAATGGGTTGTCTTTTAAATATTTTTCCCAGTTCCAGGCCGACGACATCATTACATCTATATCCAGTTCTGCTTTCCAGTTTAAATCTCTTGCAGATTTTGTTACATCACCCCAAACTTTCTCGATGTCACCTTCTCTCCTGGCTCCAATAGTGTAATCCAATTTTTGTCCTGTTGATTTCTCAAAGGCATCAATAATTTGTAATACTGAAGATCCTTTTCCTGTACCTAAGTTAAACACTTCGTAATTTGAGTCTGCTTTATTACCTTCCAGGCGCTTAATAGCTGCAACATGTGCTTTAGCTAAATCTACCACATGAATATAATCTCTTATTGCACTACCATCTGGAGTATCATAGTCATTACCATAAACAGTTATTGGTCCACGTTTTCCAATGGCCGACTGTGTAATAAATGGAACAAGGTTTTGAGGAACACCAATTGGCAACTCACCAATTAAGGCAGTTTCGTGTGCACCTACCGGGTTAAAATAACGAAGTGAAATCACATTTAGCGAAGGTGTAACTGCACAGGTTTCCTGCAAAATTTCTTCAGCTATCTGTTTTGTATTGCCATATGGCGATTCTGCTCTTTTTGTAGGGGCTGCTTCAGTTACCGGCAGTACATCTGGCTGGCCATAAACGGTACATGATGAAGAGAACACCAATTTAATTGAACTGTTAAACGCAGTAATCAGATTAATTAGCGAATAAAAATTATTTTTATAATACTTTAGTGGTTGTTGTACAGATTCTCCAACTGCTTTAAAAGCTGCAAAGTGGATCACTCCATCAATATCAGTATTTTTCGCTGCAAATTCATTTACCTTTGCTTCATCACATAGGTTAAGCTGAACAAATTCTGGCTTAATTCCTATAATTGCTTCTATCTGATCAAGTATTTTAGGATTAGAATTAGAGAGGTCATCAATAATTACCACCTCATATCCTGCATTATGCAATTCAACTACTGTATGTGAACCTATAAAACCGGTTCCTCCAGTTACTAATATTTTAGACATTCTTATTAACGATTATATGTTGTAAAATCTTTATGTTCCTTGTTTACTAAAGCCTCAGCCGGCAACGATTTAAAATATTCGTAGGTGATCTTTAGTCCTTCTTCACGACTAACTTTTGGTTCCCAGCCCAAAATCTCTCTTGCTTTTGTAATATCCGGGCGGCGCTGTTTTGGATCATCCACCGGTAAATCTCTTAAAACCAGTTTCTGACTTGTTCCCGTTAGTTTAATAATCTCCTCTCCAAATTGCTTAATTGTTATCTCATCCGGGTTACCAATATTTACAGGCATCACGTAATCACTTAACAATAATCTGTAAATGCCTTCTATCAGATCATCAACATAGCAGAAAGACCTGGTTTGAGAGCCATCGCCGAATACGGTTAAATCCTCACCTCTTAGGGCCTGTCCAATAAAAGCAGGTAAAACACGTCCGTCATTTAGCCGCATTCTAGGGCCATAAGTATTAAAAATCCTAACTATTCTCGTTTCCACCCCATGAAAGGTATGATAAGCCATAGTCATTGCTTCCTGAAAACGTTTGGCTTCGTCATAAACCCCTCTGGGTCCAACCGGATTCACATTCCCCCAGTATTCCTCGGGCTGTGGATTTACATTTGGATCGCCGTAAACTTCCGAAGTAGAAGCAATCAGCATCCGTGCTTTTTTATTCTTTGCTAAACCTAATAGATTGTGAGTTCCTAAAGACCCTACCTTTAAGGTTTGAATAGGGATTTTAAGGTAATCAATAGGACTTGCAGGCGAGGCAAAATGTAATATATAATCTAATTTACCAGATACATGAACAAATTTTGAAACATCATGATGTGCAAATTCAAAACTCTCCAAACCAAATAAATGCTCTATATTTTTCAGATCCCCTGTTATCAGGTTATCCATGGCAATAACATAATAGCCTTCTTTTATAAATCTATCGCACAAATGCGATCCTAGAAAACCGGCAGCACCGGTTATTAAAACTCTTTTACGTCCCATTAGTTTATTAGCTTACGGCCTACACTATTATAGTAATAACCTAAGTCAATCATCTTTTCTAAGTCGTATAAGTTACGGCCGTCAAAAATAACCTTGTTAGTCAATGTCTGTTCCATTCTTTCGAAATCAGGATTTCTAAAAACAGACCACTCTGTTGCAATCAATAATGCATCTGCACCTTCTAAAGCTTCGTACTGATTGCTCGAATATTGAATTTTATCCCCTATCAATGCTTTCACGTTATCAATTCCTTCGGGGTCAAATGCAGTAACCGTTGCACCATGCTTTACTAGCTCTTGAATAATATACAAAGCTGGTGCCTCGCGGATATCATCTGTTTCAGGTTTAAAAGCTAAGCCCCATAACGCGAAGTGCTTGCCTTTTAAATCATTTTTATAATATTTTAAAAGCTTATCAACCAATACAACTTTCTGTTTTTCATTCACATTCATTACTGCTCTCAGAATCTGAAAATCATAATTATGTTCATCAGCAGCTTTGGCTAATGCCTGTACGTCTTTAGGGAAGCAACTTCCGCCATAACCTATACCCGGGAACAAGAACCTTTTGCCAATTCTGGCATCAGATCCAATACCTTTACGTACCGCATCAACATCAGCCCCTACAATTTCGCATAAATTAGCTACCTCATTCATAAATGTGATTTTGGTTGCAAGAAATGAATTAGCAGCATATTTTGTCAGCTCAGACGATCGTTCATCCATAAATAATATCGGATTTCCTTGTCTAACATACGGGCCATATAGTTCTAAAAGCAATTTCTTCGCTTTTTCACTACTGGTACCAATAACCACCCTATCAGGTTTCATAAAATCATCTACAGCTACACCTTCACGTAAAAACTCTGGGTTAGAAACCACATCAATTTCTATTGAAGTATTTTCTTTAAAAACAGCCTGCACCTTATCTGCTGTTCCAACAGGAACTGTAGATTTATTAATAACCACCTTATATTCAGTAACCAGCTTAGAAATATCTTTTGCTGCCCCTAAAATATACGATAGATCTGCTGCACCATCGCCACCCGGAGGCGTAGGCAAAGCCATAAAAATAATTTGTGCTTCCTTAATTCCGGCTGCAAGATCAGTAGTAAAAACCAATCTTCCCTGAGCAATATTTCTGTGAAATAGAACATCTAATCCGGGTTCATAAATAGGAACTTCACCATTTTGCATTTTGAGCACTTTGGCTTCATTAACATCAACGCATATCACGTCGTTACCAGTTTCGGCCAAACAAGTACCGGTAACTAAACCTACGTACCCTGTTCCTATTACGGCTATTTTCATATATTAATTCGGTTTTAATTTTATTGAAGTATCTTCGGCTAAGATAAGAAATAAACACAAAATGCTTTTGCTTTATAATATCGCGATTCAACTTTATGGTTTAATTATTAAAATATTCTCCCTGTTCAATAATAAAGCTAAACTTTTTGTTCAAGGAAGAAAGAATATTTTCAAAAAAATACAAAAAAAGGTAGATCCCACTAAGTCAAATATCTGGTTTCACTTCGCCTCACTTGGAGAGTTTGAACAGGGCCGACCTTTATTAGAAAAAATTAAAAGTACTTATCCCGAAAAGCAAATTATAATTACTTTTTTCTCCCCATCAGGATACGAAATCAGAAAAGACTACGCCTTGGCTGACGGAGTATTTTACCTGCCGCTTGATACA
>NZ_CAMLHF010000216.1 GCF_946479715.1 uncultured Pedobacter sp.
TATGATAACGGTTCTGATCGCGGTAGCAAGATTCGAATCGATACCTTTTATTCCAACTTTAGCCAGAACTGCTGTTAACCCAGCAAAAAATGCAGAAAGTAATGCGTAGATCCACCACATATGTTTATGCTTTATTGTTAAATATAGTTATTCGCTGCTGTTTTTTCGGTAACCTCAGCTGAAAATCTTATCAAGTTAATTCAGATTCTCTACATAATTAACTTATAATTTGCTGCAATCATTGGTATACTTAAGTTGATATGAACTTCAGAATGAGCATCCTAATCTTAAACTAAATTTTAATAAATGAAAATTCTGATCATCGAAGATGAACCCGAATTGGCGAGGAGCATAATCAGCTATCTTTCAGGTCAGCAGTATTTATGCGAACTGGCAATTGATTATTTGCAAGCCTCGGAGAAAATAGCAGCGTATCAGTACGACTGTATCCTTCTTGATCTGATGCTTCCGGGAGGAAGCGGTATAGACCTACTGAATGAACTTAAAAGCCGGAATAAAGAGGATGGGGTCATCATTATTTCTGCTAAGAACTCACTGGAGGACAGATTAGAAGGGCTGGCGCTTGGGGCGGACGATTATCTGTCAAAGCCTTTTCATTTGGCCGAACTTTCAGCAAGGATTTTTTCTGTCATCAGGCGACGCAGCTTTTCCAATTCTAATGTGATCAGGCAAGGTGATTTAGCAGTTGACCTTCAGGCTAAAACTGTGGAAATTGCCAACAAATCGGTCGCGCTGACCAGGAAGGAATTCGAATTGCTGATATTTTTTATTGGCAATAGAAATAAAGTAATTTCTAAAGGTGCACTGGCCGAACACCTGTCTGGGGATTTGGCTGACATGCTGGACAGCCATGACTTTATCTATGCACACATCAAAAACCTGAAGAAAAAGTTACTCGAAGCCGGGTGTGGAAATTATCTGAAAACACTTTATGGCAATGGTTACCGATGGGAAGATTAATTAAGTTACTGGATAAACCTTTAAAGGTTTTTGCAACCTATGCTTTAATCGTATTGCTGGTTAGCATACCCGTATACTTTCTCATTATTGACCTGATATGGGTGCATGAGATCAATGAACACAATCAGATTGTAGCCGCAGTGACAAAGAAAAACCTGACAGAGCTGAAACTTAACCCCCAGGAAACGGAATCTGCAATTTCGCTATGGAACAGTTTGCATCCTGAAACTAAAATTCATCAGGTTCAATCGCTAAAGGTTGACAGTACTTACAACATCTATCGTAAAGACAAGTATACCCAACAGGGGGGATATGACCGTTTCCAGGGGCTGGTTACTTATTTTAAAATTGATGGCCAATCGTATAGTCTAACGGTCGAAGCAAATGTTGAAGAAAGTTATGAAACAATCATTGCCATAACGGTAATTACCATTGTCTTTTTTATTGTTTTACTGGTTGGTTTTATCATGCTCAACAAAAGAATTTCGCAAAAACTTTGGAAACCCTTTTACCGAAGCCTTGAGCATATAAAGGCCTTTGATTTAAATAGCCATACCACAATTGAATTCGAAGAAAGCAATATTGCTGAGTTTGAAGAACTGAACCTCAGTATAAATAAGCTGGTTAACAGTAATGTTGCTGTATTTCGCCAGCAAAAAGAATTTACGGAGAATGCATCGCATGAACTCCAGACTCCTTTGTCAATCATCCAGTCCAAGCTGGATTTACTGCTTCAGGATGCATCCCTTAGTCCCAGTCAATCCTGTATTATAGCAGAAACAAACAGTGCGCTTTCCAGGATCTCCAGGATCAATAAAAATCTGTTGATGCTTGCTAAAATTGAAAATCAGCAGTTTTTAGATAAACAGGTTGTAAATGTTTCGCAGGCAGTTCAAGAAATGATTGAATTGATTTCAGACCTGTTCAGAGATAAGATAATTGACTCAGACATCAGTCCTGAGTGTATGTTGGAAGGTAATCGGATACTGATTGAAGTTATGCTTACGAATCTGTTGATGAATGCCTGCAGGCATAGCGCAACAAAAACGAATATTACCGTCCTGGTTTCTGCATCCGAACTTCTGGTATCAAACCCGGGTGTTGAGGCCTTAAACCAGGACAAGCTTTTCAGAAGGTTTAGCCATGCTTCAGTTCAAACTCCGGGGAGTGGACTTGGGCTGTCTATTGTAAAAGAAATCTGCAATCGTTATGCCTGGACAGTGGGGTATAAGTTTATAGGAATGAGGCACGTCTTTACCGTTAAATTTAAAGAATAGCCGGCGATACTAAGCTTTTGCCCAAGTGGATGCAGTAAAGACCCCATCAATAAATGATAAATTAACTAATGTAACCAGCTGCCAGGAAAAAAATGTCAGCTGGTTACAATTAATAATAATTTCAAGTTTTCCTTGCAAACTATTTGTGAATGGACAGAATTCAAGTTGGTGATGTAATTTGAGTTTTTTTAGTCATCATCGTCCTTTTTCTTTTTTTCGAGGATTACAAAAGCACTTCTTTTAGGAGCTGGCATCATTGAATGCTCGCCCTTTACAGATTTCCAGACTACCTCGTTTAGATCAAGATCAGGAGCAGCATCTTCTTTCGCAAAATTAAACTGTTCAGAACGTTTGCTGCTTTCGTTGTTGGCTACATTGCGGGTATCTAGGTCTATTAAAGGTTGCTTTGCTATAAATGGTGTAAAATCAGGTTTACTTGTAAAGCATTCAAATAATGGAACAGCCGCGGCATCGTACTGGCTCATAGGTGGCAGGCCTAAAATCAGTTCCATGGTTCTTAGAAAGCCTGAAGTAGAATACATGGTGTGTACTGCGGTTCTTCGTTTTACATAAGGTCCTACCACATAAGCAGGTGAACGATGGGCGTCTACATGGTCGGGTCCGTTTTGCGCATCGTCCTCTAAAATGAAAACAACTGATTCTTTCCAGATTGGACTGTGTGATAGGTGCTCTAAAATGCGGCCAACCGCAAGGTCGTTATCTGCGACAGCAGCCTGAGGAGATACCTTGCCTTTTTTCTGTCCACTAGTGTGGTCGTTTGAAACTCTTAATGTGCTAAACTGCGGAACCGCACCGGCATTTAATAAGGAATCAAAGTCGTGCTGCCAGGCATCAGCCCTCACCTGGTCGGTAATGTCCATGTCGAAACCAGGAGAAGCCGGGCACATATGCCCTTGAAGTGATTTGATATTCGCTTTGGCATAATCCCCAAACTCTCCGTAGCTACGGTAAGTGATACCCGCGCGCTGACAGTAATCCCATATAAATCCTCCCTTAGGATAGGTTACCGGGCGGCCTCCTTCATAGTTTCCCGTGCCACCCCGGCCTCCGTAACCGGTAGGCCATGATTTTTCAATGACATCAGTAGCATAAGCTGCCATGCTCCAGTTGTGGCCGTCGGCACTTACTTCGGCATCTACATAGAAATTATCCAGTAGCACATAGTCTTCTGCAAGCGCATGCTGATTGGGGGTGATTTTTTTACCAAAAAGTGTTAAGGAAGAATCTCCATTACCTTGAGGAAGATCGCCCAGTACCTGATCATAGGTTCGGTTTTCCTTAATGATATAAAACACATGCTTAATGGGCGATTTCTGCCCCTGTTTACGCGGAATAGGATTTCCGGTCTCTCCATCCGCCAATATTGTTCGCTTGTCGCTAAAAGGTGTATTGGCGTAAACTTGTGCGGTATAGGATTTTAATTGCTCGGGTTTGGGAATATCAATAAAAGATAAGGTTCCTTTAAACAGACCGGCGATGTACTGCAGTTTATTATTCGCGGTACTACCCATCTGATACCCACTGTTATCTGCTTTTGATATGGGTTGTGGACCTTCCGGATTGGCCATAGAGGTATTGCCTTTACCATTTGTAACCAGGATCTTGGAACCTAAGGTTTTTACATTTGTCGGATACCATCCTACAGGTATAAAACCCTGGCTCTGGCTGCTGCCAGGACGGCTAACATCAAAAACTGCCAGACAATTGTTATCGGCATTGGCAATGTAAAGTGTTTTTTCATTGGTACTTAAGGCCAGTCCATTGGTTGTGGAGCCTGTTAACTGGGTGGCGTAAAGTGTTGTCGCAATGGTTTCAATTACCTTATTATTTATGGTATTGATTACCGAAACGGTATTGTCATTTGCATTGGCAACAAATAAAAAATTCCCTTTTTTATTTAGAAGCAATTCATTTGGATGGTCCCCGACCGGGATCTGCTGAACAATGGTTTCTGATGCCGTGCTGATGACCGCTACAGCCCGACCGCCCCATAAAGAGACATATAACTTACTTCCGTCAGGAGAGAGGAGGCAACTGTACGCAATTGCCGGTAGCTGCACCTTTTTTATTATCTTTTTTTCGGTAGGATTGATGATGTAAAGGGTGCTGTCTTCTTTGGTTACGGTGTAGAGCCGCGTATTGCCTTTATTTATGGCAATGCCGGCCGGGCTTATTTTTCCCTTTGGCCAAACAGGACCAAGCTTAATGGTATCACTTTTCCCCAGTTTATTGTTTTCGATCTTAAAGTCCAGGATCCAGTTGTCATTTCCTCCGGAGGCATATAAATGTTGCTCATCTTTACTGAATGCAAGCCCATACCAGGATTTGGTCAATATCTGTTCGTCAAGTATGGTTTCTGTTTTAGGATCAATTAATTGTAGTGACTGTGTGCTTTGTCCGTTGTTGGTCACTGCCAGGAATTTACCTGTCGAACTTAATTGCATGTTTAAAGGCAGATCCCCCAAGTTAATGGAGCGGCCTGCAGGACTTAATTTCCAGCCATTGGGTAATAGGATCTGGTTTGTTTTTTCAATCTTTCCAGGCCATTGTGCCTGAGCCTGGTTGATCACAAGTGCAAATACAAAAAATATAATGGTTTTTTTCATGTTGAGATTGAATAGGGGTTTTAATGATTATGCAAATTGAAGTTGATCAAAGCTCTGATGGTATATCCATTTCCTGATGCTATCGTACCGATATCGCGGATGGCCTCTGATGGGATGACCTGGCTTCTGGTTGCATAAAATACCGGTCCGCCAGAAAGTGAGAACGATAGTTTTGAATGGGCCGGTTCAAGGTTTATCGCAGGACCGATTAATACTTTGGCGCCTCCTTCGGCTTCATCTTTTTCCCAGAATCCTTCCAAATCCTGGCCTACGGCTTCAAAACCCAAGTATAGTCCACCAGAGATGCGATGCTGATAACCAAGACTGGTAATAAAATCCAGTTTATCCCTATTGCTGTCGAATGCTTTTTCAAACCGTAAATTGCCCAGCAAACGCCAATTGGTTTGATCAAATGAGGCGGTTATTCTACTGATGGCTGATTTTACATTTGACCAATCACGACTTAAGCCCAGACCGGCCCCAAGTCTAAATCCACTGAGTTGTGTGCCGCCAATTAAATCCCTGATTACTTCAGCCTGTTCGGCGGAGGTAATCCCTCCACGGTTTGCGAAACCTATTGCTGCTGTGGCATACAAAGTAAAACGGCTGCCTAAATAACCTTTGACTCCAAATTGCTGACCCAACCCATCGTATCCGAACTGCCCGGTGGTACGTTGCCCGTAACTTCCCGAATAATGTAAATTCCATTTTGTATTTTGAGCTGTAAGTGTGTTTACTGAAAATAAGAATGGCTGTGTAGCGGTAGTGCCAAGTGTGCGCTCGGAATTTGCCGGATTTATCGTTTGCGCGATGCCCTCGAATACCATTAATTGAAGGATTGTAAAAAGCAGGATTTTTTTCATTTGTTTTTTGAACTAGAATTATTTTATGACTCCAACATTTTAAAGCCCGAGTAATATTAGGAATGCTGGTTTTGGTTAATGCCAACTTTAAGTTATTATTGAGTTAACTCTATGTAACAAATTCTCTACTCCCTGATTCGGTTCTGTTTTTGAAAACTATTGGTCTGACTTTCACTGATATCTTAGGTTAAAATTAAAGTGTCATCTCAGAAAACTTCCCGGCTTGGTAAAAGAGATGAATATGCAAAGGGTTTTTGATGTGATTCTGAGAATTTTTATCTAACATTGGGTGCAATAGATTTTTATGCCTACACATCTGCCGGATATCACTGAGGACATTGAACTACTGAACAAACTCAGAGATGGCGATCAGGTGGCTTTTGCACAAATCTATAACCTGTACAGAAGTAAAATATACCTTTATGCATGCAACCTCTGTAAATCTGCTGAGACGGCCGAGGAAGTTGTGCAGGAAGTATTCATCAGAATCTGGCAGAAAAAAGACCAGATCAATCCTGAACTCAATTTTGATGCTTATATCAGAAAAATCACACTTAACCACGTACTTAACCACCTCAAAAAAATAGCGCGTGATAAGGTGTTGCAAGATGAGGTGTTAAATTATATGGATGCTATTCGTCATTCAACTGATGAGAGCCTCTTGGAAAAAGAGTTACTAAAAACCTATGATGAAGCCATTGCACTTTTGCCGGCACAAAAGAAATTAATCTATCAAATGAGCCGAAATGAGGAGATGACACACGAACAGATTGCGGAAAAGTTGAATATTTCAAAGAACACGGTTAAAAACCACATGGTTGTGGCTACGAAGTTTATTCGCAGCTATGTTAGCAAACATGGAAGTATTGTTTGTTTTCTGATTGCCTCAAATTATTTTCGGTCTCACTAGTCCCCTCTGAGTTTCCAGTTGTATTATAATAAACCGGCAGGGAAAAAGCCATCGGTAAATGATAAACAATGGAAGAAAAAGTTCAATTTGAATATTTATATCATAAGTACCTGAATAATCAGTGTACCGCAGAAGAGCTGAAATTGTTTTTCGAGTTGCTGGAGAACAGTAATGATGATGAACAGATCATGACACTAATGTCATCAACATGGGGCCAAACAGCTATTACTCCTGAGGAAGGACTGACACCTCCGTTCCCGGACCATCATACCACACATCAGCTTATAACCAAACGGACCAATTTTGGCCTATATAAGCTTGCAGGTATTGCTGCCGCTCTGTTAATTGTAATAGGGATTAGCTTTTATTGGTCAAATATCCTACAGATATTTAATCCTACGCCGGAACTTAAGTTAATTGCAGCATCAACTGAACGTAAACAATTCGATTTGGCAGATGGCACCAAAGTGTGGCTGAGTCCCAACAGTAAACTTAGTTACCCCAACAGATTTGAAGGAACAGAGCGTAGGGTAACGTTGGATGGGGAGGCTTTTTTTGACGTGACACACGATGCCAAGCATCCTTTCGTCATTAAAAGTGGGCAGATCAGTACAACGGTACTTGGTACCACATTTAATGTAACTGCCTACAAAGAGCAACATACTATAAATGTAACGCTAGTAGCAGGTAGGGTAGCCGTAGCCCTTGATGATGCAAAAAATGGCCAGCGCGATACCATATTGGCTAACCAGCGTATTGTTTTTGATAAAATTTCCTCGCGGATCTCAAAAGTGGACTATCCTGAAGCTGCTGCCTTTCTGAACAAACGGCTAGGTTTATATGAATATAACGGAACGGCACTTCAGGAAGTAAGTAGAGACCTCGAAAATCAGTATAACATAAAAATTCAATTGAATGAGCAGTTATCCGAAGCAATGTTTTATGGAAACTTGAACATGTCAGCCCCACTTGATCAAACATTAAATAAACTAATTACAGTAATGGATGCCAAATGGCGAAAAGAGGGAGGGCATTATGTGATCCTAAAATAAATGCCTGATTCTGAGAATACAGAACCAGGCAAATATCTGAACTAATTTAACATGTCCGAGCCTTGAGAACTATAGGACATAAGAAATCAATTTTTAATTATAAAGTTATGAATCCATAACTATCAAACAAACATATCAATGAAAAAACTAGAACCTGTAGGGTTCCTAACCTTTATTGCCGTTGTCCTATTATTCCTGGTACTGTTGCAATCGCGGGCGCATGCCCAAAGTCCCTTGGATAAAAAGTTAAGTGTAACCTTAAAAAACGAGCAATTAAAAAAAGCATTAGATAAAATAACTTCTGTATCCGGTACAAAATTCACATATAACGAGCAGATTGCCAGCAGTACTATTAAGATCAGTGTTACCGCTCAGGATAAAAGTCTGAATGAGATTCTGACGTTGGCGTTCACCGGCAAACCACTGCAATTCAGTATACTGGACAAAGAAGTATTCATTCGCCTTGATCCCGAAAAAACAAAAAAGGACGAGGCCGGTCCGGCGGCAAATCCGGCACAAAACAAAGAAAAGTACACGTTAAGCGGGATCGTTAAATCAGAAAGTACAGGGGAAACTTTGATAGCAGCGACCATACGGATCGTAGGTTCAAACCTGGCTACAGCAAGCAATGAATATGGCTTTTATTCCATTACCCTTCTAAAGGGTAGCTATGATCTGGAAATTAGTGCAGTAGGTTCAAAAACTTACAAAATCCGGGTTGACCTGAATGAAAACAGGAATCTGAATGTTTCTTTAACGGATGATGAGAATTTATTGGAAACAGTAACCATCAATAGTACCTCCACTCAAAGAAACATCGGAAATCCACAAATGGGGATGGAACGATTGAGCATCAGTGAAACCAAATTAGTCCCTGTGCTAATGGGTGAGCCGGACTTAATCAAGACCTTGCAGCTATTACCCGGAGTGAAGACCGCCGGCGAGGGAAATGGTGGAATGTTTGTGCGTGGTGGAACTGCAGACCAAAATATGATATTGTTAGATGAAGCGCCTGTTTACAACGCTTCGCATTTACTGGGATTCTTTTCAACCTTTAATTCTGATGCAATTAAAAATGTAACGTTGTATAAAAGTGGAATGCCAGCCCAGTACGGTGGCGGCCTGTCGTCCGTACTGGATGTTAAAATGAATGATGGGAACAATCAAAAGTTAGGCGTAAGCGGGGGAATTGGCCTTATTGCCGCGCGCCTGAACGTAGAGGGACCAATCCAAAAGGATAAGTCGTCGTTCCTGATCTCGGCCCGCAGGACTTATGCAGACATGTTTCTGAAACTTTCCAG
>NZ_CAMLHF010000217.1 GCF_946479715.1 uncultured Pedobacter sp.
CGAATTATTCCCTGAACCAGATCTGGCCTCACAGATTTAGAAGAAGGGAGACACCCCTGACTGCCTCGTTCATCCCATGATATAAATGATACAATAAGACAAATTTTTGATCAGAATTGAATGTAGGGAAGCAGTAAATTAGGTTAAACCAAATTATAAAAATCGTATGAAAATCATTTCTCCGGGCCGTTTGCCAATGGTAAGCCTTTTATTCATTTATGCAACAATTGTTGTTTCAATTTTCTCTGGATGCGCAAAAAAAGATCCTGAATCTGTTTCCAAAGCTACGCTCAAAAGTAATGCAGCAAAACAGACATTACTATCTGTCGATTTAATGAGTGGTAATCCTATTTTGCCTGTCGCAACCGCTGATCCGGATATCATTTATGCAAATGGTAAATATTACATTTACCCAACTGCGACCGGACCAAATGCCAGCCAGTTTCATGCCTACTCATCAACGGATTTACTAAACTGGACCGATGAGGGCATTGTATTAGATTTAGTAAACGTCAGCTGGGCGCATACAGATGGCTGGGCACCTTGTGTGGTTGCACGAAATGGGAACTACTATTTTTATTATACGGCCGCAAAAAAAATCGGTGTGGCAGTGAGCAGTAGCCCCACAGGTCCGTTTGTGGATAAAGGTAGTGCGCTTGCAACCGGTGATGGAACTGATCCAATAGATCCGATGGTGTTTGTAGATACCGATGGACAGGCTTATATGTATTGGGGAAATACCACGATAAACATTCAGCGGCTTAATAATGATATGATATCGCTGACAGGTACCAGAGGACACAATAAGCCGTCTAATTATTTTGAAGCACCATACCTCATTAAAAGAAACAGTATCTATTATCTGATGTACTCCATTAATGACTTCAGCAGCGACGATTATCATGTAGAATATGCCACTTCATCTAACCCAATGGGTCCATGGACGACTAAAGGGCGTATCACATCACCACTTGGCGCCATAAAAGGACCAGGACATAATGCCGTGCTTAGAAAACCAGGCTGCAGTGATGAGTATTTCTTTATTTACCACAGACGTACCAGTACGAATATACATGAACGCCAGGTGGCTATTGACAGGATGTTTTTTGATGGGGTAGGCAATATTATGCCAATAAACATTTCTGTTTCGGGTGTAACCCAATCATCGGGTTCAACACCCTGCCTGATACCTAACCCAATACCCAACGGGCAATATGCCATCAGGTCAAAGGTGAATACAGGTTCTGGTGCTGGCTTATATCTGGATATTGCAGGATGCGCTGTTGGCAATGCCGATGTAAGGACCTGGACGCGCACTACCTGTAATGGACAGAAATGGAACCTTACTTATTTAAACAATGGATTTTATAAGATTATATCGGAGCTGCCTAATCATAAATCATTAGATCTGGATGCTTGTGCAATTGATCGCGGCGCAAATGTCCAGGTTTGGGACGTTTTCCCTAATGATTGCCAGCAATGGCGCATTGAATCTGTAGGAGGAGGCTGGTACCGCATTATGGCAAAGGCGGGAAACAACGTACTTGATATTGTAAATGGGGACCCGACGCCGGGGGCAGATGTAAGGTCATGGACATGGAATGGGGCTGATCCCCAGTTTTGGAAGTTTGAAAATCCCTAATGTCATTACTTAGGTTTTATAGTTAGAAAAGCAGTGTCTGTTTTTCTAACTATATATTTGCCACCATTGTTGTCTGTACTTTTTTTCTTTTCAGAATGTCATTGATAAGCCCAATCCATATGCTCTTCCATTATAAAAAGGCATAACAACTCCATTTATCTTAGCTTTGTCTTTGAAAATTGTTCTTAATTAATGGATGAATCCAGTAAGCAATTTTGCTTTCTTTAACTTCAGGTGCGGTCTGAAATTGCATCGCTTTTCATTGTCTTTGAGATGGAGATTCTTGTAGTTGCTCATGTCTTTTTTTTCAAAACTGAGGTTTCCCAATTAAACCTTATCCCATGTGGGAAATCTTAATAGCGGTTTTGAACAACCACGCTAACTTGATTACATGGTGTTAAATTCGATGTAATACTGATCTGTACCTTAACGAATATATAACGGCCAGGTAAGGACGGATCAAGGAATACACAGGTTTCCAGACTGGGATGGGTTACAGAACGTTCATCAACTTATGGGATCAAACATCCTAACACTAAAAGTAATCTTCAATCAGACGAGCAGATGGCAATGGAAATTGTACTGAGATTAAGGTGTCTAATTTTAGTATATTTATCCTAACTAGCGCATTTAACGATATTTTGATTTATGGAAAAATGAAAATGGAAGTACAAAACTATTATCCAAAAAACGCCTTACTTAAAACTCACATTGAGTATTATTATTTCTTAAAAACTGATAATGAAGATTATTCCGAGTTGTATTATTCCTTTCCAAATACCAGTCACTCTTTTAACATTCATAAAAATGCCTGCTGCGAAATCATGCCTGATTACACGCTGGTTAATGAAGATCAACATAACAAATACCTTTCCATCCTTCAGGGAAAATATGAAACACCGCTATTGGTTCGATTGAAAGGAAAGCTCGATAAGGTTACCGTAATTTTTAAGCCCTTAGGTTTCAATCACTTTATACATAAACCCTTTGCAGACCTAGCCAGTCAATCTTCACAAATCTTCGATGAATGGCAAGGCGATCCAGAATACAATTATTTTCTAGAAAATTTTTATGCCACAACTGAGCACGACAAGCGCATTGAATTCCTTGAGGATTTTTTGTTGTCAAAATACCACAGCTTTAGTTATTACACGGTATTACAAAAAGTGATCAGCCAACTTGCCAATTTTGATGTTAAATATTCCATTGAAGAAATTGCTAAAAATACCGGTATGAATATCCGTACATTCAATCGGTTATTTTACAGTCATCTTGGTATTTCCCCCACTGGTTATAGAAAAATTTGCAGATTCAGGCATTCCCTGAAAAACAAGCTGTTCAGTGACAATTTCAAAAAACTTACGGATATCGGTTATGAAAGCAATTTTTACGACCAGTCTTACTTCATAAAGATGTATAGAAAACTAACTAAAGACTCACCTACCTCCTTTTTTCGGTCAATAGATAAACTCGCAGATGACCAATTGATCCTGAAGTTTATTTCCAGATAGCAGCGTTGTCCGAAAAGTACAATTTTTGACTACTGTTTTTGATTTATTTTATCGCTTAAATCAATCACCATATGACAAGATATTTCCTGGCAACCTTACTGTACCTGAGCTTTTTTCTTCCGGGTTTTGCGCAGAAAAGCATAACAGAAAAATTATATTCAACTAAGCTTCGTGATACGGTCGCATATACCATATGGTTGCCCGAAAACTGGTCAGTAGAGCAGCAGTATACCACAATTTACACCTTCAGTTACGGCGCCAGCGATGCAGAATTTATTGCACAGCAAATCAAATACCTCAACAGGCTGCACATTACACATACGCCACCCACGTTAGTCGTCAGCATCCGGGCAGATATGGACAGAATGGGTTACAATTATGAAACTGGGCTGCTGACGACAAAGGGGATGAACATGCTGGCCTGTATAAAAGAAGAAATCATTCCTGGTATCGAACATAAATATAAAGCAGCAAAGTTCAGAACTTACATGGGACAATCCTATGGTGCCAGCTATGGTAACTACTTGTTTCTTCATCAGCCAGAATTGTTTTCCTGCTATATCCTCATGTCTCCGGAAAAACTGACACCATCCCAGCCTCCATTTGAAATTACAGATGAACTTGCGAAGTTTTACCGGACAAGGACGACCTACTATTTTTTAGCTTCAGGTGCACATGACCTAGAAAGGCGAAAAAATTACACAAAGGAAATAGCTGATAAAGTAAAGCAACTGGACAGCCTAAAATTCAATTTTGAGTATCATAATTTAGCTGAAGCAGGACATAACAATTCAACAGCTATTGCTTTACCATTGGCCCTGGAATTTATTTATCAGCATTATAATTCGAATGCTGAATTACAAACTGCAGAAACATTTCTAACAGCATTACAAAACTACGAGAAAAGCATATCTGATGTTTACGGATTATCGGTAGAAAGAAACGCCTACGACGTATATCAACCCTTTCTCTCTCAGCTCTGGCAGCAAAAAGACAGCGTAGCAATGCTTGATGCGATTAACTATTTCATTACAGACAAAACAGCTGGCAGGCAAATCCGGGATTTCGCCTACTCTTGCTCCGTTATAGGACTTAAAGAAAAATCAAAAGAACTTTATGAGCGGGCGATAAAAAAGATTTTAAAACAGGAAATGTCGACTGACCTGGGACCATCAAGCCTCATTACCTGTTACCGGGAATTGGCAATGGCTATTGCTAAAGATAATCCCCAAAAAGGCTGGGATCTATTACAAAAAGCATTGGAGATAACCACTGAGCACAAGGAAAGCATTCATATAGATTATTATCCAGATATCTACTTTTATTTAGGGCAATTTGCAGCGGAGAACAACTACAAGGTCAGGGAGGGATTGAACTACTTGCTATTTTATACAGAAATGAGAAAGGAACTCGTGAACATTATTCACTTTAATGTTGACAAGATCTATTTCTACATCGGTAAATCCTACCTATTTTTAGGTGAGAAAAAGAATGCGAAATCGTATTTGCTAAAAGCCACCCATCTGAATCCACAAAATAATCCGGCCAAAGAATTATTAAAAAAATTATCCGCGAATAATAAGTGACCTTCCTGAAAAGTTCGTTTTTGACAGAGAGATAGATCGAACCGCTAGAATGAACCTTGGCTTCCAGCTTATCTAACACATTAACAACAAATTAGAGGCAAAAAAAAATGGAGTTAACTCTAAATTTAGAACTAATTCCAACCAAGTGCTCCTTGATATATTGCGCACGAACCAATTTCTTGAAGATTTGAAGGTGGTTGCAGGCTTGAAAAGCTATATTGACGACATGAGAAATACACGTTTAAAATTCCCTACGCAGTGATTTTGGACCGTTTAACAAACGTGAAATTCGTCATCCCGTATGGGAAACCTGTAAGGGCGAGATTTCCCATATGAGATGTCTGCCTAGCGAGGGTGTATACTATACTTCCTGCCAGTTTCATCACAAGTTATGACAGGTCACTTCCTGTTAGTTCTGGCAAATGACACCTATGGCTTTTCGCTCAGTTACCCCATCTTTTAATTCAATGGTTTCTTCTAGTTTTATTTTTTTATAAATTCAAATATTGAATTGAAAAATTCCTGAGGTTGTCTTTGCCATTGCCAATAAGTATATGGCCAATCCCAATCAGTACCATTCAGCTTACCCTTTGTTATCATGTCGTGCCCGCAATCTTTTATGGTAACAATTTTATAATCGACGCCTGCATTTTTGAGATAAGCCTCCATTTTATTTTTGTTTTCGGCTGGTGGCACTAATACATCATTCTCACCAAAAACACTCAATAACGGACATTTTATTTTATTTAAGGCCTCTTTCGGGTCATACCGATTTTTTCTCCACCATAATATGTCGTCTCCAGTTTGCGATTGAGGTATATCAAGATAATCTATCCATTTTTTATCTTTAATTTTCGCGGCATATACTTTGAGCGCATCCCAATCTTTTGTCTTGTTACCCTGAACATATTTGAAAAAAAATCCCGAATAATGAAGTGCAGAATCAATAGATTCTTTTGAATAACCTTCGTCAGTCAAGGTATATTGAACACGATTAATATCTTGCTCATAAAGAGAAACTGCAGGACCAACTATTAAAATTGCGAAACCACAGCCTGAGACTTTATTTGCTGCCAGCGGTGTAATCCATCCTCCCTGGCTTGCACCAAGAAAACCTATTTTGGCATAATTCAAATCTTTTCTTTCTTTTAAATAATTAAAAGCGGAAACAGCATCATCTGCCAGGCCATAGAAATCTGCAGATGAAAAATTACCAGTTGATTTACCGGTTCCACGTTTATCATAAAGTAAAACGCCTATACCCTTGCTCGCCAAATCGTAAGCTAACGAATGATACCACGGGGTATCTCTGTCTTCCCATCCAGATCGATGTATTAAAATCACATAAGGAATAGGCTTTTCTGATTTTTTGGGTTTAAACAAAACTCCTGCAAGCGAAACATCTGCATTAGTAAATTTAATTTCTTCCTCTGAAAAGCTCTTTTCTTTCGCTAATGCTTTTTTCAGATGAATCCGGATTTTAGGATTTATATCCTTGCTTATACCTGTTACATCTCCTGTTTTGGGGTCTAAAAAACAATAGAAATCTCCATAGAATATCTTCACATTCAAAGTGTCCTTGCTCCGAGATATTTTTTCTGTAGCCACATCCATATACCCAATTTCAGGGATGTCGTAAGTTGTTTTATCTATATGAAAATCAAATGAAATTAATTGAACAGATCCATCCCGTGTCAAGGCACCTTCATAATGTCCCTGTGGTGTTTGACCGTGTGCGAATTGTGCTATTGTAAGCAAAAGAACTGTATAGAAGGATTTCATAATTTTAAATGATAAATTTAAAAAACAAGGCCATTCATTGTGCCAACCTAAATAACGAGCTTTAGAAGTACAATTAAACTACATATTTGATATTACGAAAAACCCACCTGTTCATAAGTGAACATTTATGTGCGAAATTGAACAGGAAAAAGTGATGATACAATTCGCTATAAAAATATCGGTGCAGGCCTGCTTTCCCGGTCACCACCCTGCCCAAGATCCGTTGCCTCAGGCAACAGCTCCCACCTGTCCTGCATTTACTTGTCGTTTTAGTTTTATAGCCTTTTTAGGGCATCTTCATTACCTAGTTTCGTATCGTTTTTCTGCACATGTGATTTTCCGAACTTATAGGTATCAGATGTATGAATAAAAAAAGAGGGAATTTCATTACTGAAATTCCCTCTTTCTGTGGTGCTCCTAGGTACGTATTTTACGAACTCTTTCATAAATGATATGAAGAAAATCGCTGATATTCACAAATTTCAAACGGTCTTCTAATGGAGAAAGGTTTTTAAATGAACTTTTACTATTCTTCATTAGTGATAGTATCTTTTAGAGACTATACCCTCCTAAACAAATAGCAAAATCAAGCCTTAGAGGTTATCTCTTCCCATTCAAATAAGACCTATACTCCTCTTGTATTATCCCCCTATTTAAAAATTTGTCGATGTCAGCACCATATTCATTTAACGAAAAGTCAATAGCTTCCTTTAAGGTCGGAAAAGTATTAATAAGCCCTAGTGGCTCATCTGGATCCAAAGTTGAAAATTCATAAACATCAATAAAATCTTCATTACCTTCATCTAAAGATTCAATATAAGCAACACTATATTCACTATTTTCTTTTTCAATGCTTATCCATCTCAAAATGACATAACCATCTTCTTGCACGTAACCAAGCCACTGTTCGACTGCTTTGCCTAAACTAAGGTTGGCCCTAAGCTGCTCATTTTGTAAATAGACCATATATACAGTTAATCATTTTTTTCCTTTACTGTGCCAGTGCATTCGGTATCTTGAACTCTCATTTTTCTAGTTACTTAGAGATTCTCCTACCCTATACCTCTTGATTACACATCATTTTAATAAGCACTGTAATTTATAAAAGAAATTGAGTAATCGGAATTAGTAAGACTTTAAGAACACTTTTTTGAGTGGTCAAATTTCCACAAAACAGCTTAATTAAGCATTCCGGAATGTTATGAGCCTCGATCCCGGAATCTCCACGCCAACTAGTGCAATGTCAAAAAAATATTCAACAAAGATTCCATATTTTATGAAAAGCGGACTTTTGTCGCCGGAAAACATCGAACCCCTAAAATTAATGAAGCCGTACATTCCATTTGATTCATGGACAATACATTTATTACATAGAAAACACTTAAATGCAAAAAGCCTTAGATTTCTCTAAGGCTTTTCTCTGTGCACTTGTAGGGATTCGAACCCCAAACCTTCTCATCCGTAGTGAGATGCTCTATCCAATTGAGCTACAAATGCGTTTTTTTATTACAACTCCGTTTCGTTAACGGACTGCAAAAGTAATGCTTGAAATTCAAAATAGCAATATTTTTTATAAAATTATTCCGAGCATTACTATTGCAAAACTGTATTATGCTTCTACTGCTTTCTTAATTGCATCAAAATCAGGCATATTACCAGCATCTTCTAAAACTTCTGAATGGATAATTTTTCCTTCTTCGTCTAAAACAAACGCTGCTCTTTTAGAAACACCCTTTAAATTGAAGACAAAATCTTCGTAAAATGCGCCGTAAGCCTGAGATATTTCTTTATTAAAATCAGAAAGTAACGGAAATTGGTAAGCTTGATCTTCTTTGAATTTAGCCAGGGTAAAAGGAGAATCAACAGAGATACCAACAACAGCAGCATTCATTCCTTCATAATAACCAAAACTATCTCTCATTGTACATAACTGAGCAGTACAAACACCTGTAAACGCCATAGGGAAAAAATGTACAACAACTTTTTTTCCTTGATAATCTGAAAGAGATACCTCTTTCAACTCAGAACTGAATAATTTAAAATCCGGGGCTTTATCGCCAACTTGTAATGCCATAGTATAATTAAGTTTTTGTTCAAATATAAATTTGTGATCTCCTTCTTTCAAATCAAATACTAAAGATGAGAAAACACTGACCCCTTTGCCCTAATTCTTTAATTGCTGATCCAGAATTATCAATCCTTCTTCAAAACTGTGTGGATTATAACCCAGATCCCGAATAGTCTTGTCCAAAACAAAACCTGTTCTTACAGGCCTTTTTGCGGTTTGATTAAGCGTTTCTGCACTAATCTCATTGATCATGCTTTTATCAAGCTTCCAATAATCAGCTACTCTTGCTACCAGCTCAGAAATACTCATCATATCCTTTCCCGAAGCATTATAT
>NZ_CAMLHF010000218.1 GCF_946479715.1 uncultured Pedobacter sp.
TAAATATTTTAAGTGTCAGCCAAATTTATACGAAATTTTTTATGGTATTAAAGCGAATCGTCGATGAGCTACTCAAAGAAAAAGGCAGATCAATGACCTGGCTTGCTCAAGAAATGGACAAAACCTTTGATGGCCTGAAACTGAGTTTAACAAGGGGATCAATAAAATATAATGATATTATAACCCTTTCAAAAGTACTGGAAGTACCCCCTGCTACCTTTTTTCAGACTACAGTAATACCGTACAATACCAAGATCACAGAAAGTCTTGTAGGCGATCAAAAAGCAGAGTACGCCGATCTAAAGAGCAATTTGAAAAATTGCAAAGAGATGCTTACCGCATTGAAAGATCAAATAAAAGATAAGGATAAAATTATTTCGCTCCTGAGCAAATAGGACTAATCTTCAAGTAAATCAGGACGACGTTGTTGTGTTCTGGCTAAAGCCTGATCATGGCGCCATTCATTAATCTTAGCCTCGTGACCGCTTAGCAGCACATCAGGAACTTTATGCCCATTCCAATCAGCGGGCCTGGTATAAACAGGAGCATCCAGTAGCTCTCCCTGGAAACTATCAGACAAAGCCGATGTCTCATCATTCAAAACACCAGGAATAAGCCTTACAATGGCATCAACCAAAACTGCTGCAGGAAGCTCTCCTCCCGACAAAACATAATCCCCGATAGAAATCTCACGCGTAACAAATAAATCTCTTACGCGCTGGTCTATGCCCTTATAGTGACCACACAGAATCATAATGTTACCCTTGCCCGATAATTCGTTTGCAATCGTCTGGTTAAAGGTAACCCCATCGGGGCTCATAAAAATTACCTCATCGTAATCACGTTCAGCCTTTAGCCCCTCAATACACCTGGCAAAAGGCTCAATAGACATCACCATGCCGCTACCACCACCATAAGGATAATCATCTACACTTTTTTGCTTGTTTGTGGCATAATCCCTCAGGTTATGAACCACTATCTCAGCAATGCCTTTCTTTTGAGCACGTTGCAAAATAGAGTGGGCAAAAGGACTATCCAAAAGAGCCGGTAAAACAGTTATAATGTCAAAACGCATGGTACAAAGATAAAATTAAGGATTGATATATATGTCTAATAAGCCCTCAGGCAAATCAACAAGCATAGTTCCTTCATCCTCATCAATCTCAACAATCATATCATCATTTAAAGGAAACAGGATTTCCTTACTTTGGTAGGCTACCGTTGCAACAAATTGCTGAGGGTATTCATTTACTTCAATAATTTCGCCAAGCTCCCCGTGTGTTTCATCAAAAACTACGAAGCCTTTTAAATCATTATAATGAAAATCTTCATCAGAACGATCCGGCATTTTTGTTAAAGGCAGGTATACTTTCTTTCTTAAAAGAGGTTGGGCCTTGTCTATATGATCGATGTCATCAAAATAGAAGTTCCCGGTATTATTAGTCTGAAGCTTATAAGACGACACGAAGAAAGGCACCATTTTGCCATTTATATCAGCAAAGATAACATCAAGCTCCAACAATCCAGGCTCATCATACTCAAAGAATAGCTGAACCTCTCCCTTTAACCCCTTTGTTTTGGTAATGTATCCTATATAAAACGCTTCTTCTATTTTCATTGGTGTATTATTAATTTATTCTAATATCCTTTGCCTCATAAGTACCCTTGTTATACTTCTCATCATCCTGAAATAAATTCAGGATGATAACCGCCTTAAAAGCCCCGTTGGAATGACGGGAGCAACCCTTCATAAACCCCTAAATAAAAAAATAGCGAAGAAATCATATAAAGATTCTTCGCTATTATTCAGAATAACAAAAATACTATGCTTCTTCTTCTTTGCTTTCTTCTGTAGCTTCTGCTGCAGGAGTTTCTTCTGCTACCGGAGCTTCTTCAGTTGCAGCTTCAGCTACTGGAGCTTCTTCAACAACTTCTTCTTCTACAACCTCTTCTACCGGTGCATTTTTAATTGCAAGGGCAGCAGCACGGTCAGCATTTTTCTTAGCTTCAGCAGCTAGAGCAGCTTTTCTAACTTCATCTTTAGATTTAGTTAAGCCCTCTTTTTTGCCTTCAATTTTACCGTCTTTAGCGCTTAACCATTCAGCAAATTTAGCTTCCGCTTGTTCTGCAGTTAACGCACCTTTTTTAACACCACCTTCTAAGTGTTTTTTGTATAAAACACCTTTGTAAGAAAGGATAGCACGACAAGTATCCGTAGGCTCAGCACCTTTGTTTACCCAGTCTAAAGTTTTGTCAAAGTTAAGGTCGATAGTAGCTGGATTGGTGTTTGGGTTGTATGAACCTAAACGCTCAATGAATTTACCATCTCTTGGTGAGCGGGAATCCGCTACCACAACGTGGAAAAAAGGTTTACCTTTTTTACCGAATCTTTGCAATCTGATTTTAGTTGCCATTTCTCTTTTAGTTTATGTATTCAACATAGTTCCCGGAGCTTCGTGCTTGCGGGGTTGCAAAAGTAAGTAAAATACTAATGATTAACAAGATGCAATAATTTTAAATTCATTTAACATAACTGTCTCCCCAATTAAAGATATTTGGAACAAACGACATACAAATGAGAATAGCCATAGACATGGACGAGGTTTTAGCCGATCCGATACACAAATTTATACACCTTTATAACAGAGATTATGGAATCCCGCTCGACTTGATTATTGAACCGGGAAATGAGGTTTACCATCATATGCCGGAACACATCAACAACAAATGGTTCGATTATATTAATGAAAAAGGCTTTTTTAGAGACCTTCCGCTAATTGAAGGAAGCGTAGAAGCTGTAAAAAAATTACAGGAACAGTATGATGTATATATCGTTTCTGCAGCAACAGAATTTAGAAACTCGCTTGAAGATAAGCTTGACTGGCTGGCAGAACATTTTCCTTTTATTACCTGGAGAAACATCATGTTCTGCGGAGATAAAATTGTTGATGTAGATGTAATGATTGATGACAGAGCTAAAAATTTCATTGGTTTTAAAGGCCGGAAACTATTATTCTCCTCTCCCCACAACTTACTGCTAAAAGATTACGAGCGTGTAGATACCTGGCAACAGGTTCTGGATAAATTACTGTAACAAATCCACAAAATCATCATCAAACCTAAAAACCAATTAAAAGATGCTAATTACAACAACCAATTCAGTAGAAGGCAAAAAAGTAGTTAAATACATAGGCCTTGTAAGTGGCGAAACCATTATCGGTGCCAATATTTTTAAAGATCTTTTTGCCGGAATACGAGACATCGTTGGAGGCAGATCGGGATCGTATGAACAAGTATTAAGAGAAGGCAAAAACACTGCAATTAATGAAATGCAGCAATATGCAGCCGCAATGGGTGCCAATGCCATAATCGGAGTAGATTTAGATTATGAAACAGTAGGTAGCGGCGGCAGCATGTTAATGGTTGCTGCAACAGGAACTGCTGTAGTAATAGAATAACAAAACAAAGGCCCTAAAATTTAGGGCCTTTGTTTTGTTATAGCGACAATATCTCTACCAGTTTTAACCAGGCAGGACTTATTTCTTTTGCATCAATATGCTTAATAGCATGATTAAATGGCGTAAAAACAATCTCTTTATTCTTTTGCCCAACCATTACGCCTGTTTGTCCGGCCAGGATCCCTTCTACAGCAACCACACCTAAACGGCTGGCCAAAACCCTATCCATACAGCTTGGCTTACCACCACGCTGAATATGGCCCAATACAGAAACCCTAATGTCATACGCCGGGAATTTCTCTTTCAGAACCTCCCCAACATTAAAGCCACCACCAATCTCATCACCTTCGGCAACAATAATTATTTTGGAAGCCTTATCCTTACGTCCGGTTTCAAGTCTGGTAACCAAACCATCAATACCCATATTTGCTTCAGGAATCATAATAGCCTCTGCACCTACCCCTATTCCACTTCTCAAAGCAATAAGACCGGAATCACGCCCCATCACTTCAACAATAAATAAACGGTCGTGTGACTCTGCTGTATCTCTGATTTTATCTACGGCATTAATAACCGTATTAATTGCCGTGTCATAACCTATTGTAAAATCGGTTCCTTCAAGATCATTATCAATAGTTCCAGGTAAACCTATCACAGGGAAATCAAATTCATGAGTAAACAAATCTGCTCCTGTAAAAGTACCATCACCCCCAATAACAATTAATGCATCTATGTTATTTTTCTTTAATTGATCGTACGCCTGTTGTCTTCCTTCTATGGTTCGGAATGAATCACTCCTTGCCGTTTTTAAAATCGTTCCTCCACGTTGGATGATATTTGCTACCGACTTGCGGTCCATCTCAATAAAGTCGCCATTCACCAGTCCTTCGTAGCCTCTTAAAATACCCGTAACGTGTAAATCGTAGTAAATTGCCGCCCTTACTACTGCTCGTATTGCAGCGTTCATTCCGGGAGCATCGCCTCCAGATGTTAATACACCTATGTTTTTAATCTTATTCATTTGGTTTTTCAGCTTGTTTGAATTTATCTAAACCACTTTGTAAATATGCAGCATATTCTTTTGCATCAAAAATTGCCCCCTGTGGTTTAACTAAGGGAATTAGATCATGTCCCGCCAATACATAGAAAGGCTGAGAGTTAGATCCATATTTTGTAGCCTGGAAATCACCGTTCCATTTGCCCAGATCATCTGTTGTTGTTCTCAGAATCTCCGAATAATGAACTTTTTCCTTCGGCATTTTAATTTTACGTTCATCTACATAAAGCTGTATCAACACGTATTCGTTAATTATACGTCCTACCTCAGCATCTATCCAGATTTTATCTTCCATTTTGCGACAGTTTACACATGCCCAGCCTGTAAAGTCTATCATAACCGGTTTGTTTACCTTTTTAGCATAAGCCAAACCTTCTTCCAGATCGAAAAATGGAGTAAAACCAATCGGTTTTTTAAATACATCATCGTATTTCACTTTAGATGGAAACTCAGTATCCACTTTTGATTGTGATGAGCCGTTTCCGTTAAGGATAAAATCCTGGGTATTCATTGGCGGCGCAAGGCCACTTAAAACACTTACCGGAGCTCCCCATAAACCAGGTACCATATAAATGGCAAACGAAAACGAAAGTATGGCAAGGAATAATCGTGGTACCGATACATATGGTAGGTCACTATCGTGCGAAAACTTGAGTTTCCCCAATAAATAAATACCCATTAGGCAGAAAATCACGATCCATAGTACCAGGAACACCTCACGATCGAACCATTCCCAATGCCAAACTAAATCGGCAGCAGAAAGGAATTTCAACGCTAAGGCAAGCTCAAGGAAACCTAGGCAAACCTTCACACTATTTAACCATCCACCTGATTTAGGCATGCTGCTTAAAAAGCCAGGGAAGATTGCCGACAAAGTAAATGGAAGCGCTAATGCCAACGAAAAGCCAAACATTCCTACGGCCGGAGCAAGCAACTCACCTTTTGAACTCGCATCTACAAGCAAGGTTCCTATAATAGGCCCGGTGCATGAAAAGGAAACCAAGGCAAGAGAAGCCGCCATAAAAAAGATGCCTCCTAAACCTTTGCTATTATCGGCCTTATTGTCAATTTTATTAACGAAAGAACTTGGTAATGTAATCTCAAATGCACCAAAAAAGGAGATGGCAAAAACAACCAGTAGAATAAAGAAGAAGAAATTAAACAGTCCGCTACTACTCAACGCGTTTAGGCCTGCTGATCCAAATAGTACCGTAATTAACAGCCCGAAAGCAACGTAAATAACAATAATAGAGAGGCCATAAATAATCGCCTGTCCAATCCCTTTATTCTTGCTGCCGGCCCTTTTGGTAAAATAACTTATGGTAAGCGGCACCATTGGAAAAATACACGGCATTAAAAATGCTAAAAAACCACCAACAAGACCGGCAATAAAAGTTTGCCAAAGTGTTTTCTTATGATCAGCTTCATCAGATAAAACCGTCGTAGCCGGCTTATCCTGAGCTTGATCTACAGTTGCACCCTGTGCTATAGTATCCTTTTTTACAGTGTCTTTTACAATGTTGTTTACTGCACTATCCTGAGCAGAACCAACCTCAGTAAAAACCAGATCATCCGTTCCGGTCGAATCCTGAACCTGAGTAGCGGCAAATCCATGCCCCATCATTGTTACAATAAAAAGAAAGAACAAGCTCAGTATTAAAAGTGTTTTTTTCATCCGCATTCCTATTACCTATTTAAAACCCATGAAAAACCCCGCCATTATATTCATTTTCATGATGAGGGCGTGAAATTACTTATAATTTTTTATTTAAAGACGGTGTTGTAACCGCTAAGTGTTAATTTTACCATAAGCTAATAATCGCTTAAAACCCTTTAAATATAAAAAGGGTGCCCTGAAAACTCAAAACACCCTTTTCTGTATCTGTATCAGCTTACTTTACCGGAATGCTGAAGCTTACTTCTTCAGGAGGCAAACACTGTTTATCGTTACATACCATAAATTCTACTTTTCCCTTCACGGTAGTAGCACCTTTGTTCAATTTGATTTTTTGCTGAAATGTAACGCCGTTACCAAAATAGCTAACGTTCATTTTAAAATTCTCATCATAATAATTTATGGCCTTAGGCTCTGTGGTCTTTCCATTAAGTGCATAATCACTTGATGGACTAAAAGTAAATGTAGTTTTACTTGGCCCCCCTGGTTTCAAATTTTGAGAATAAATATGCCAGCCGTCTTCAATATTCGCTTTAATATAAAGTATTGCTTCCGTTTTACTCACTTTCTTAGCTGCGTAAGCCCATGTTACAGGTTTTTCAATTTGAGCTACCGCCCCTAGAACTGTAAATAAGACTAATGTTAATACCAAACTTATTCTTTTCATCTGTAATTGTTTTTTAATTTTAATATTCTTTATACTTTAAAAACTCAACCTCTTTAAAGTTATATATTCTTTCCTTTTCAGAGGTTAAAAGAACCAATTGTCCTGCCTCAGTAATTCCGGTCATCGTTGCTTCAAAAACCTCGCCATTCTGTCTGTAAAAACCCAATTTGTTAAATCGGTACAGGTTTTCAAGGTACTCTTTCATCAGGCTATTGTAATTTCCTGCCTTCAATTTGAGGTACTGACTTTCAATATGACTACAAATTTCAGCTAATAGCTCAATTAAATTAACATCGTGCTGTAAAATTTCATATAACGATGTTGCTACTTTGGTCTTCTCAATATCAAATTTTTGCTGGTTAACATTCATTCCTATGCCAACAATGCTCGATTTAAAACTATTCCCAGAGAGGCTGTTTTCAATTAAAACCCCTCCTATTTTACTGTCATTATAGTAAATATCATTAGGCCATTTCACAGTTATTCCATCCTTTACAAAGCGGCCTAAAGCCTTGTTAATGCCATTACTAACCGCTATATTTAGCATAAATTGCTTGTTTATGGGTAGAAATGCCGGCTTTAGAAAGATGCTGAATGTCAGGTTTAATCCGGGCTCGCTGTACCAGGTGTTTTCCTGCTGTCCTCTGCCCGCAAATTGGTTATCTGCCATAATAACAGTCCCTTCCGGTAATGGCTCGGATTTTGACACCATCAACTTCAAAAAGTTATTAGTAGAATCAACCGCTGATAATCTGATAAGATTTTGACCAACAAATAATGTTGAAAAAGTGTTATTTTGCAAGTGTTGATTGTATATTTGTTTATCAAAATTAAAACATTTTAATGGTAAAAAAGAAAATTGTAAACCTTTCTACATACCTCTCAGAAATAGCCGTACACGGCATACAGGAAAAAAAAGGCAATGATATTGTCCGCCTGGACCTAAGAGATCTAAACAGTTCCGTTTCTGACTATTTTATTATCTGCAGCGCTAATTCAGCCACTCAGGTTAAGGCAATTGCCGATAGCGTAGAAGAAGAAATCTATAAAAATACCCAAACTAATCCTTGGCGCAAAGAAGGACAAGATGCTGCCGAGTGGATAATCCTGGATTATTTTGATGTTGTTGTCCACATATTTAAAACTGAAAAGCGAGACTTTTATGGGATAGAAGACCTATGGGGCGATGCCCAGGCAACCTCCTATAAAAGCGCATAATCATTTACTTCCACATTTTTTGATATAACGATGAAAGAGAACCCGAATACAAAACCCAAACTAATAAAGAGAATTCCAAATATTCCGAAGAAGCCTCAAAAAGGTTCAAAATTCAATATTTTTTGGGTTTACGCAGCTATTATTTTAGGACTGATTTTATTGCAGTTCCTATTCAATGCCGATACCAGCAAGCCAATTACCTACCGCGTTTTTGAAAAAGAAATGCTTTTACCTGGTGATGTACAAAAACTAGTAGCCTATAAGCACGAAGATCTTGTAAAAATTGAGGTATACATTAAAAAAGACAAGCTAAATCAGCCTAAGTATAAAGAGTACCAAAATAAAAGTAATTTTGGAACAAACACTGGCCCTATAGCCTATTTTACGGCCGGATCAATGGACGCGCTTGATACGCAATTAAAGGAATCTCAGAAAAACCTTCCTCCCGATCAGCAGATTTTAGCAGAAAAAGAAACCAGACAAAGTTCATTTAACTCGTGGTTCTTCACTGTAATTATCCCTGTTCTGTTGTTCATTGGCTTCTGGATCTTTATTATGCGCCGTATGGGCGGTGGTGCAGGTGGCGGTGGCGGTCAGATTTTCAATATCGGGAAATCTAAAGCAAC
>NZ_CAMLHF010000219.1 GCF_946479715.1 uncultured Pedobacter sp.
ATAGCTTGCTGAACATGCTCCCACCACATATCTGGCGACTGCTCTGCCCACCCTGACCTAAGCGAAATAATTTCTGATTCACTATCCGGATATTGAGCACTTGCAAGAATGTCGCCGGACTCAACATCAACCACCGAAACTTTGACAGATGATGTTCCTACATCAATACCTAATAGCAGCATGTTTTCTTTATATATTTGGGTTGAATTAAAATTTTAGTATTTGATTAAACGAAATTAGTAAAATATTTAATTTAAGCAATCGATTGCGATAAAAATATTTTATCATATTTACTCGCTTAATAAATTGTACTATTGCAAGAAATGTGATCTATCTTTTAGATTATCCTGAATTCACCTCTTCGTCATTGTGAATTCACCTCTCCGTCATCCTGAATTTATTTCAGGATCTCTCAAGAGAAAGGCGGAGCTAGCAGGTGCGAGATCCCGGCCTTCGCCGGGATGACGGTATACAAGGTATGGCGAAATGACAAGATGAAAGAAAGGTAAAATGAAACACTACCAGTAAAAACAATTAACCAAATAAAAAAACAAGATATACTGATGAAAAATCAGAAAAGGACAACAATTTATGATATTGCAAAGAAGCTGAATTTAAATGCTTCTTCTGTTTCCAGGGCCTTAAGTAATAACAGCAATGTTAGTGAAGCAACCCGGAAACTGATTTTAGATACCGCCAAGGAATTAAATTACAAACAAAATAGCCTGGCATCAAACCTAAGGAAAGGTCACAATCAGACCATTGGGGTTATTGTTCCGCGTATCAATCAAAATTACTTTGCTGATGTAATTGCCGGTATCGAGGAGGTTACGTACCAAAAAGGTTATAACCTGGTAATTTGCCAATCCAATGAATCTTCTGCAAGAGAAGTTAAATGTGTAAACACCTTAATTAACCAGCATGTGAGTTGTATCGTAATTTCCCTTAGTGCTGATTTTGAAGATGACAAACACCTTCAAACCATTAAGGAGCATGGCATTCCGCTAATACAATTTGACAGGGTGGCTGAACATCTCGACACTTTTAAAGTACTGAACGACAACGAGCAAGCTTCTATAGACGCAGTAAGTCATTTAATTGAGCAGGGTTATAAAAGAATTGCATTGCTTGAAGGCCCACAAAACCTGAATATTTTCAGACAAAGAAAAGCGGGTTATCTTGCCGCGTTAAAAAAATACAACGTCCCGGTGTTACCAGAACTAATTAAGGAAAATGCGTGGACAAAAGAACTGGGTGCTGAATCAACTAAGGAATTGCTAAATCTTGCTGAACCACCTGATGCAATATTTGCTTCTACTTCTGATTTCTCTGCCCTGGGTGTTTTGGAAGTAGCTACCAAGATGGGATTAAAGGTTCCTGAGGAATTAGGGATATGCGGTTATTCAAATGAGGCTTTCACTGAAATAACCAGTCCTTCTATTACAACTATAGACCAGTACAGTGTAAGCATGGGTAAAACAATTGCAAACCTATATTTTCAGGAAATAGAATCTTCAGAAAAAGACAATAACCCTAAGATTGTAAGTATAAAACCAAAACTGATCGTTCGGTCATCAACCTTGAGAAACAAGACCGAAGATTGATTAAGGTTTACTCAAGTATTTCCTGAAAACTATGTTTAAACTCTTCGCCATATATGGCCTTATACTCCTTGTTAAAGGTTTCGAATTTAGTTTTGGCTAATGAGTGCTTTCCTAAATGGACCAAGGCTTTACACTTTATGATCATCGCTTCTTCATTTACCGGATCAAAATAGAATACATAGTTGGCCAGATTAATCAGAAACTCCGGATCATCAGCAATTTTAATTGTAGCCGCATAGTGCAAATAGGCATCTATGATCTCGTTTGAGAGGTCAGATTTAAAGGTATCCAGCCAGTCGTATTCTACGTTCGACAAGAAGCTCCCCCTGTGTATGATCTTAGTAAGCTCATTCACTCTTCGCTTGTCCATTTCTCCTTTACTGCTTACAATATTCAGGTACTCACTATAATCTATTTTCACCTTGGTATCGTCAAAGTCTATCTTCCAGTATCCGGTTTGTTTAGATATCTGACAACCATCCATTTTCTCAAGAATGACCTTTAACTTCGCAATATTCACTGATCTGTTATTTCTTGCACTATCTGCTGTTTTATCAAACCAGAGAATTTCTGTTAGCTTCTCAGAACTAATGCCCCTGCCCCACTTAATGGTATAAACCAGAACTACCAGAAATAACTCTCTTAATAAGGGAGAAAAGTACTTGGTAATGTCTTCCCCTTCCTTATCAAAAAGCTGAAGGTCGCCAAATAAGAAAATAGCATTTTCATGTTGCTGCTCCACCATTGTTTCTACAACTGCTGATGGCTCCTGAACAAGCGTTTGCGACTTAACATCCGGCTTTCTTTTCCTAAGATATATGATAAACCCTACGATGATCAGCAACGGCAAAAGAAATAGCAAATACTTTCCTGGCTTCCATGACAGCCCTTTTGTTGAAGCTGCGTAGGCAGCTTCAGGAGGCCCCGACAAAGTATATACTTTAACAGAGGTCGTATTATTTTTCTCTTCATGGAACAATACCACGGCTACAAACTTTTTACTTGCAGGGCAGTAAAATAAGTCTGCAAAGGAATAAATATCATGAAAAGGATAAGGGATTGAATTACCTACCAGCTTATATGTGGGCGAATGCAATGATCCTTCGATAAGTTGCAGAGAAGAATTAAAGCTATTATTTGGGAAGGTTAAGGCAAAATAGGTGTCTTCTTTTTCATTGATCACCATTGAGTTTGCAAAAGCAAATTCTTCGGTGGGAGGCGCTAATTCAAATATCTTTTTAAATGTTTTATGCTTAACGTCATAAAAATTAAGGTCATAAATATTTTTAGGATTTAATATTTGCTGGCCGGTTGCGCTTCCATATCCACCCAGTATATAAGCTCCATCTTTTACTGCACCCAGGGCAGAAAGGTATCTTGGCGTAAAATCGCCTGAAGCTTTAATGGTAGTCCATTTCTTATCCGGAAAGTGATAACGTTCAATACTTTTTCTGTAGGTATATTGGCCATAACCTCCTACCATATACAATGACGAATCAGCTGCCGAATAGAACTTATTAGGGTGCCAATAATTGGTAATCACATCGGGAGTGATATAATTTTTATCCCACGTTTTGCTGGCAAAATTAAAATCGGCTACTAGCTTTTGGTCTATATAAAAATTGAATAGTTTATCGGCACTTGTATCATAGATTGACTGATTACCCGCAAATAAATGTTGTTTGCCCGAAGAATAATCCAGATAGGACACCCCATTTGAAACAACATTGTAAGTAATTAATGAGTCTTCGGTAACTACATATAAGCTTTCCTTTTTAGCATTTAAAGCTACACTTGCCAGCCCCCTAATATTAAAGATTTTAACCAACTCCCAATCGTGGTGCATCTTCTTTATCCAGATAGGATTTATGACCAATCCATCCTTCCCTTTTACTTTTTCTGTAACCTTTATCCCACCCTTTTCATCCAGAGGCCAATAATAACTAACCTTATCATTCTCGGTGATTCTCACATCTTTTATGTTCATTGGAGGGACATCTTTTACGCTGAAGTCTTTATAGTTGTTGGCCCCTAGAAATATTTTATAGCAGTTATTTTTAAAACTAACCTTTTGTTTATAAGATTTACCATCGGCAAGCATGATAAGCTCCTGACGGTCCACATCAAATTTAAGCTTCAGGGTATGCCAGTTCTTATACAACTTGTTGGTATCAATATCAAAAGCGATATCAGATATCTTATCTCCTACTATAAGTTTAAAGTGTTTATTTTCATCGAACCTCATGTCATAAATAAGGTCTATGTTGCGCTTCTCCTGGTCAATTAATCTAAAAATATAACCAAAGTGATCTGCATAGCCAGGCATAAATGACAGGTCAAATGATAATTCGAAACTACGGTCAAAACATAAAGGATGCTCGGGGCTAAGATCAAGGGCTGTTCTTTTGTCCTGAACTACTTCGTGTCCGGCAAACCCAAGTCCGTACGACTGGCTGTAAACCGGCACCGATGCAATAAGCAGTAGCAGTAAAAAAGCAGTGTAAAATTTTAATCCCATAGTATTTTTAATCTTAACCTCTATTGCTTCGGAATAATGGAACACGCCTTTTAAACTTGTTTTCAATTGTAGGGAAAATCATAAGGTGATGGTACTTAAAGGCCAGGGTTTTCAAGATCTATTTTCTCAGCTATTTGGCACGCCAAGATAACTTTTTTGATTAATATTTTTAACAAGATCACGACAATTATACAATTATCATTTTATTAATATCAGTTCTATTTTCTTTTTCCCAAGCCATTTTCGCCTATCTGACAAAGGTTTTTCAAATTATTTGATACGTTAATTCAATATTAAGTATTTATTAATCGCAGAAAAATAAGTTTATCAATAAATACGAAGAATACCCATTTACAACGATACACCAATCGTTCATTTCTTCGGGAGCAAAACAACCAAATATAACCAAGTATGAATTTTAAAAAGATTATCCTTTTATCTCTATCCTGCCTGTTCATCTATAAAGTGCAGGGACAAACAAAACATAGCAAGCAAACATTATATCCAACTTATAAAGGATTGGTTATGGCAGGTTACCAAGGCTGGTTTAGAGCTGAGGGTGATGGTACCGATTCCAAAAGATATGCTTATGGCGATGAAAAACGAAGCAGCATTGACATGTGGCCCGATGTGAGCGAATATGAAGTTACTTATAATACCCCTTTTAAATTAAGCAGCGGACAACCGGCAAAGTTTTTCAGTTCACATGATAAAAGCACGGTAGATCTTCATTTTAAATGGATGCAGCAGTACGGTGTCGATGGCGTATTTATGCAAAGATTTTTCGGTAATGCCAAGCATAAAGATAAAGCAGCATTAACCATATTAAAAAATGCTTTTGAAGCCGCCTCAAAATATGAACGGGCTATAGCGGTGATGTATGATCTCTCGGGGTTAAGTGCATCAGGTGAAGATTGCTCTGCAATAATTGAAGACTGGAAATACCTGGTTGATGAGTTAAAAGTAACAAATCAAACAGGTAAGAAAACATATTTACATCATAATGGAAAACCTTTGGTTACGATTTGGGGTGTTGGCTTTCCGGACCGCCCATATAACACCCGTAATATCGGTTTAGAGAAATTGATTGATTTCTTAAAAAATGATCCGGTGTATGGCAACTGTTCTGTAATGCTGGGTGTCCCTACGTCGTGGCGCACGCTAAATGCCGATTGTATTAATGATCCGTATCTGCATGAATTAATTAAAAAGAGTGATATCGTTTTACCATGGACAGTGCAACGTTATAGCGGACTGCTTCATAATGATATGGACAGATTGCGCGATAATACTATAGATGATATTAAATGGTGCAAAGATAACAACGTTGATTATGTGCCTTGTGTGTACCCTGGCTTTAGCTGGCACAATTTAAGTAAACAGGAATTTCCTGATGATGTAAAACCAGTTGGTTCGATACCAAGACAAGGTGGTAGATTTTACTGGCAACAAATAGCCACCACACTTAATGCCGGGGCTTCGATGCTATATGTAGCCATGTTTGATGAGGTGAATGAGGGAACAGCCATTTTTAAAGGATCTGATAACCCTCCGGTAAGTTCTACTACCTCATTTATTAATATGGATGGTAAGCCATCAGATCATTACCTGTGGTTAACAGGGGAAGCTGCCAAAATGCTGAGAAACCAAAAGCCACTTACTTTAAAGATGCCTGAACGTAAATAATATAAGACTTTTTAAACCGGAGGTATTTGCGCTTCCGGTATTTTTTACAAGCACTCGGCAATCGATTGCTTAAATCATAAACCAAATATAACCATGAGCAGCTACAGATCACTTCCTCCATAAGCACGGCCCACCTTAAGCAAGGTTTGCTTTAATCGGACAATAATCAAACAATAAATTAAACCAAAAAGATAAACAGTATGAAAAAATTTAAATACCTACTTACACTATTTTTTCTATTTCCACTCGTTTTGCTGGCCCAGCAATCGGTAACAATAAGTGGAAAAGTAACAGACGCTGCCGGAGGCCTTGGCATACCGGGAGTAAGTGTTAGGGTAAAAGGAACCAACACCGGTACCTTAACAAATACCGACGGAACATTTTCTCTTAATGTTCCAGGTCCAGACGCGTATATACAATTCACTTCTGTAGGATTTGCCCCGCAGGAAATTCAGGTCAATAACAAAAGAGAATTTCAGATCATCTTAAAGCAAGACAATAACAACCTGGAAGAACTGATTGTAGTTGGTTACGGTACACAGAAAAAAGCTACTGTAACAGGTTCCGTTGCTACCTTAAAAGGAGAAGAACTTGTGGTTACAAAGAACGAAAGTGTTGTAAACATGTTAACAGGTAAAGTACCCGGTATACGTGTTCTACAGAAAACTGCTGAACCTGGTTCTTACGCAAACAACCTAAACATCAGAGGTTTTAAAAGCGATCCTTTAATTGTAATTGATGGAGTAATTGGCGGAGACCAATCAACACTGGGCAGAATGGATCCTAATGAGATAGAGAGTGTCTCTGTACTAAAGGATGCTGCTGCTTCGATATATGGTATCAGGGCTGCTGGTGGTGTAATTTTGGTAACTACAAAAAAAGGCAACAAAAGTGGCAAAGTAGATATAAACTACTCATTTAACCAGTCTTTCCAAACATTTTTAGGGATGCCTGAAGGTGTAGGTGCGGTAGATTATATGTTGATGACCAATGAGAAGAACAAACACAATTTTGATGCTAACTTCATCAGCAACCAACCTCCTAAGTTCTCTTACAATGATATAAAACCATGGCTTGATGGTACTTACAAGGAGACTAACTGGATAGATCTGGCATTTAAAGATACAGCGCCTCAGTTAATGCACAATTTAAACGTTAACGGCGGCAGCGATAAGATCAGCTATTTCTTCAATCTTGGTTATCAGAAGCAGGATGGTGTATTTAAAAGCGGAGATTTAAACTACGATAAATATAACTTTCGTTCGAATGTAACCGTAGACATCACAAAGGGTTTAAAAGCACAGGTTTTAGCCTCTGGCATGATGGATGAAAAAAACCAACCGTATACCGATTTGTGGACAATCTACAAGTATGCATGGAACCAGATTCCAACAAAGCAGGTATTTGCAAATGATAACCCCTTATATCCAAGTGTTATTGATGATAACATGAATCCTGCAATCATTACTGAGGCAGATAAAGTTGGTTTAAAAACATTTAAACAAAAGAATTTTGTTGGTCAGTTAAATCTACAATACGATATACCCGGCATTAAAGGTTTAAATGCAAAGGCGTTGTACAATGTTGACTATAATGTTAGCGACAATAACGAAATAAGAAGAGAATACACTTTATATACTTACAAAGCAGACACTGATACTTATTTACCAAGCAAAGTGCAAAGCCCTTCGCGCGTACGTCGCTCCTACTACACCAGGTTCAACACCTTAAGCTCATTGTCTTTAAACTATGCTAATACATTTTTTAATGATCATAATATAGCTGCAACCCTTGTTTATGAGCAAAGCCATCAAACAGGTGATAATTTTTACGCGCAAAGAGATACAGAAATCCCTGTCGATTATCTGTTTGGTGGTTTACCAAACGGCCAAATGCAAGGTGGTATGGACATAAACGGATTAAACGACATTGCATTTCAGAGTATAATAGGCAGGTTGAACTATGATTATAAAGGAAAATATCTTGCAGAGTTTATTTTCCGTAGAGATGGTTCTAATAAATATCAGCCAGGAACCAGTGATCAGTTCGGATTTTTCCCTGGAGTATCTGTGGGTTGGGTGGTAACGAAAGAGAACTTTTTCCGTAACCTTATTCCAGAGAACATCCTGGGCAGCTTAAAATTCAGAGCTTCATATGGTAAACAGGGTGACGAAAGAGGAAGGGCCTTTAATTATCTATCAGGATTTAACTACCCTGTAAATTCTTACATATTTGGATCAAGTGCAGTTAACGGCTCCTCACAAAGACTTGGCAACCCAGGATTAAGCTGGGCGGTTAACACTAAAAAGAATATAGCTGTAGATTTTAGCTTTCTTGGCGGTAAACTGGATGGTACTTTTGAAGTATTCAGAAGTGATAGAACCGGCTTAGAGGCCACTCCGGCAGTAGCATTACCAGGTACAGTTGGTGCAGATGTTCCACAGATAAATATCAACAGCGACAGGGTTCAGGGAATGGACTTAATCCTTTCACATAGAAGCACTATTGGTAATGTTGGATTAAACATTAGCGGTAATATTGGTACAACACGTGCCCAATGGCTAAACATTCTTCAGGGCAGAGCCGGTAATGAGCGCGAAAACTGGAAGAATGGACAGGTAAACAGGTATCAAAATATTTGGTGGGGGCCTGAATATGCCGGCCAGTTTACCAACTACCAACAGATATACAATTATGGTGTGAATATGGGTGGCGGT
>NZ_CAMLHF010000220.1 GCF_946479715.1 uncultured Pedobacter sp.
CTTTTTTATAGCCACTATTTACAGCGTTCGTAAGCAAAACCAGGGCACTATCTTTTTGACCACTTAGGGCATAACAACATGCCGCATTATAGTAATTATTTGTTTTAAGCACCTTAAAGTCCACTTGTTGTGTTGCTTTTAGGTAATATTTGCCTGCTTCTTTAAAGTTTTTGGCTTTATAGAGACTGTCGGCTATTTTCTCAGGATTTACCTGGGCAATTGATGCCGTGCTGGCTAGTAGAAATAGAACTAAGAGTTGTTTGAATTTAAGCATGCGTTAAAGTGCTGGTAAAAGTATTTGGCTAAAATAGAAAAAACTAATTGCTTTATTATCTTTGCCACAGCTCCACTACTTATGTTATTATTCAAAGAAATTGCACGCACTTATAAACTTTCTTTTACTGGCTTAAGCCGCGAAACCTGGATCTTGAGCATTGTTATGCTCATCAATCGAAGTGGATACATGGCGGTGCCTTTTATGGGCTTATTCGTAACGCAATCGCTCCACAGACCGGCTTCCGATGCAGGATTAATCATTACTCTTTTTGGCGTTGGCTCTATAATGGGCTCTGCAGCAGGTGGTAAACTTACAGATGTAATTGGGTTTAGACCGGTTCAGATCGTAGCCTCTATTGTTAGCGGTATTTTCTTTCTGTTTTTTGCGCATATCACCAATTTTCATACCCTTTGTGTGCTTGCTGTTGTGATCAGTTTCTTTTCAGAAGCCTTTCGCCCTGCCAACTTTGTAGCCGTAGCAGCCTATGCCAAGCCCGAATTACAGACCCGCTCTTATTCTTTAAACCGATTGGCGGTGAATATGGGATGGGCAGTAGGTGTAAGTATGGGCGGTTTAATTGCATCTTACGATTACAGATTGCTGTTTTATGTTGATGGCTCGGTAAGTATTATTGCAGGGTTGGGTATCTTATGGTTTCTGCCAAAAATTAAGGATTACAGAAAGGCTTTAAACGAAAAGGCCAAAGGAATTGTGGTACGTAAGCCCTGGCAAGATGCAGTATTTATCAGATTTCTACTGTTAACTGCTGTTTTTGTGATTTGCGCTTTTCTGATGTTTAGAGTTGTTCCTGTATTTTATAAAGAAATATGGAAGATAGGCGAATTCGAAATAGGCTTAATATTAGGCCTCAACGGGATCATTATAGCACTGTTTGAAATGGTGATGATCCATAAGATTGAGCATAAAAGATCTCCTATCTTTTTTATAGTAGTAGGTGCTTTATTAGTTGCATGTTCATTCGCTGTACTTTTGCTTCCTTTTGGAAGTCCTATTGTATTGGGCACCTTGTGTATTGTTTTCTTCACCTTTGGTGAAATGTTTGCTTTGCCTTTTATCAATACCTTTGTAATGAGCAGGGCAAATGAGTTTAATAGGGGGCAATATGCAGGAGGATACATGCTTTGCTGGTCTATAGCGCAGGTTGTTGGTCCTATAGCCGGTTTTTTTATTGCCGAAAGGTATGGCTACAACACGCTTTGGATAGTGATTACCATTTTGTTGCTGATATCGGCCTACATGTACAGGCTGATGAAGCAGGATTAATTTATTAATTTCGTAAAGTTTTCTAAATCAGATGTGGAAGTGATAGTGGAGGATATCAGTACAGCGCAAAAGGAAGTGGGTTTAAAGTACCTTTTCCTTACTTTTCTAAAAATAGGATGTGTTTCTTTTGGTGGACATATGGCTTTAATAGCGGTTGTTCAAAAGGAAATGATTGAAAAGGACAGAACGCTGAGTCAGGAAAATTTATTAAACGCCGTTAGTATTGCCAGTTTGTTGCCAGGGCCATTGGCTGTAAATGTGGTGTCTTATATTGGTTATCATCTGCACAAAAAAAATGGCTTGCTGGTAAGCATGCTGGGTATTCTGCTTCCGGCTTGTATATTGATGTTTGTGCTGTCGTGGTGTTATTTTAATTATATTCATGTTAAGGATCTTTCGGGTATAATGGCCTATACTGTAGCAGCTGTAAGTGCTATTATCTTAACTACTGGTTTAAATATATTTTTAAAGGAAGTAAAAGGGCATAACGGTAAAATAGGACTGTGTTTAATCTCGATACTATTACTTTATTTCATTAAAGGCTACCTGATCATTCTATTGTTGATACTGATCGGCGGCTTAATTGGTGTTTATTTTAAGCTGGCCAATTTAACTGATAATGGTGGGGCTAAATTTACATGGGAGCGTTTGAGCAATGGTGCTAGAATAGGCTTATCATCGCTGTTGTTACTATATGCTGCCTTTATTTCCGGGGTATACCGATACACAGATCTGATTCTTCTTAAAATTGCCTCTGTGTTTTCTGGCATCAGTCTATCGCTTTTTGGCGGAGGATATGTGATGATCCCGATTATGCAGTCGCTTTTTGTAACAGAATTGAAGTGGCTGAGCAATCAGGAGTTTATAGATAGCATTGCTTTTAGCCAGCTAACGCCAGGGCCAATTCTGGTAAGTGCGTTTTTTACAGGTTATAAATTGGCTGGTGTGGCAGGAGCGACATTGGCAACAATCGCTATTTTTGTACCTTCTTCTATTTTAATGATCATCGTTTCAAAGATATTTAAGAATAATGCCGACTCAACAGTGATGAAAAATGCACTGGCAGGAATAAAACCTGTAGTAGTAGGCATGATCATCGCTTCTGGCATAAAGCTCTTTTTCTCAGTGCATTCCACGTCAATTAATGTTGCATTGTTTGTGATTGCATTTATTTTAAGTTTCAGATTTAAATTTAATCCTGTATACTTAATCATTATTTCTTTACTAATAGGGACTGCAGTACACTTTATGGGATAGGTGCTGAATTAATTTTAACTAACAAGAATGACCAATACCGGCATACAAATTATAGGAACACAACGTTCCGGATCTAATCTTTTAAGGGTAATTCTGGATCAGTCGGCTGAAATAGCATCGCCGCATCCGCCTCATATTTTAGTGGTTTTTATGCCGCTTTTACATCTGTATGGCAAGCTTAACAGTACTTCATATAAAATACTTGTTAATGATGTAGTAGCTTATGTAAATGCCAATCCGGTACCATGGGAAGGGGTGCTACTGAATGCAGACGAGATTTACGAACAATCGACACGGTATGATCTATTAGAGATAAACAGGTTGGTATATGAACAGGCTGCGATTAGTAAAGGTGCTAAGTATTGGTGCTGTAAAAGTATGGCAAACGTTCACTATGCTACAGAAATGGAAGATTTTGGACTAAACCTGAAATACATTTATCTATATAGGGATGGGAGAGATGTAGCCTGCTCCTTTAAGAAAGCTATTGTTGGCGAAAAGCACATCTACCATCTTGCTAAGCAGTGGAGTGAAGATCAGGCTGCTTGTTTGAAATTAAGGGCAAGTTTACCGGCAGAGCGCTTTTTTGCGTTGAATTATGAAACATTGATTACAGAACCCGAAAAAGAGATTAAGAAATTATGCCTTTATCTGGATATCGCCTATCATCCTGATATGCTTAAGTTTTATGATTCCAAAACTTCTAAACTTACAGCAGCAGCAGGCCAAATGTGGAGTAATCTGGAAAAACCCATCATAAGTAACAATACCGGTAAATTTTTAAACGAATTTAAGGGGGATGATCTGGAGATCTTTGAACTGGTTGCCGGTGATGTATTGAGAGAATTGGATTACGAACTGGTTATTCAAAATGCTGATTCAAGTTTAATTGATGCCAGTCATATTGTTGTTTACGACAAAGAAAATGCAGTTTTAAAGAAAGAAACCTTGCAGACTGCCAGACAAAGTGATTTAGATAACAGAGAAGGACAGGCCAAAATCCTTAAAGAAATTAAAGAAAGAGCGGCAATAATTTTACCTTAAGCAATGAACATTACAGATATACAGCCCCTAATTGATATCGCCATTAAAGCGGGAGAAGCTATTTTGGAGGTTTATAACGGAACACAGGAAGACTTTGGAATTACCAGGAAAGAAGACAATTCGCCGTTGACTGCTGCCGATCGTGTTTCGCATGACATCATTGTAGAAGGCTTAACTAAGCTTTACCCTGAAATACCAGTATTATCTGAAGAAGGTGCTGATATTGAATATGCTGTTAGAAAAGAATGGAAGCAGTATTGGTGTGTTGATCCACTGGATGGTACCAAAGAATTCATCAGCAGGAATGGTCAGTTTACCGTTAATATTGCATTTATGGAGCACAATAAGCCTGTAATTGGGGTAATTTACAGTCCTGTACTGAACGTGGTTTATTATGGAATTATAGGAAAAGGAAGCTGGAAAATGACACCCGGAGAAGCCCCTGAAGCCATCAGCGTAGATCAGAAAGCCAGTGAATGGATTGCTATAGGTAGTCGCTCTCATGCGGATGAGGATGAGGAGAATATCTTAAAAAAATATCCTGTGGTTAGTAAGCTTTCCATCGGTAGTTCATTAAAGTTCTGTTTAGTTGCAGAGGGTAAAGCTCAAATCTATTACAGAAAAGGACCAACCATGGAATGGGATACTGCAGCCGGACAAGCCATAGCGGTAAGTAGTGGTGCCATTATGGTTAATGCAGATTTTGAAGAATTTGTTTACAATAAACCATCATTACTAAATCCCGGGTTTTACTGTAAAGTAAGTTAAGCATTATCAGCTATCCTGTTTTTTACTACGCTGTATAGCTGGGCACAACATTGTTGAGCGGTAAAATTATCGGTATGGAGAATTAAATCTGGTGCTGTTGGTCTTTCAAAGGCTGAGCTTACGCCTGTAAAGTTTTTTAAGGTGTTGTTGTGTGCTTGCTCGTATAAGCCTTTAACGTCTCTTTGCTCGCAAATATCCAGCGGACAATCGATAAACACTTCGAAATACATATCGCCAAGAATGTTTTTGGCTATTGCTCTATGCCCATTTAAAGGCGTAATAAACGAACAGATAACAATTACTCCATTGGATGCAATTATTTTTGCGGTTTCGGCTGCCCGTCTGATATTTTCGGCCCTGTCGTCCATACTAAAGCCCAGATTGTAGTTTAGGCCTTTTCTCATTTCATCACCATCAAGTTTCATAGAAAAGAAGCCGGATTCATTTAATTGCTCCTCAAATAGATTCGATATTGTACTTTTCCCTGCTCCAGATAGGCCCATAAGCCATATCACCATGCCCTTTTGATGTGGTAATTTCATTAAACGAATGTATAAAAAAATAGTTTACTACCTTTGCAAGGTCAATGAATAATTCCACTACATCAGATCCGATATACAACCTTCCTTTTGCATTACTCTGTCTGAGTTCACTTTTATTTTCTGCCAGTTTTAATATGCTTATACCTGATTTGCCAGCTTACCTTAGTGGTTTGGGTGGTGCTGAGTATAAGGGCTTGATTATAGCATTGTTTACGCTTACGGCAGGTATATCGAGGCCATTTAGCGGAAAGCTAACCGACACCATTGGCAGGGTTCCGGTTATGGCAGTAGGATCTATTGTGTGCTTTGTATGCGGATTCTTATACCCAATACTGGGCACTGTTTCCGGTTTTTTGTTTCTGCGTCTTATTCATGGTTTTTCAACCGGTTTTAAGCCAACTGCTACTGCGGCTTACGTTGCAGATATTATTCCGAGGGAGCGTTGGGGAGAGGCTTTAGGAATACATGGTTTGTGTTTTAGCACCGGAATGGCCATTGGCCCTGCTATTGGTAGTTTTATTAGTGGCCTGTATTCAATAAATGTACTGTTTTACAGCTCATCTGCGTTGGCGCTGCTTTCGATCATCATATTGATGAATATGAAAGAGACCTTGAAGGATAGAAAGAAATTCAGTTTATCTATTCTTAAAATATCCCGCAAGGATATTATTGATATTAGGGTATTACCTGCAGCTATTGTAACCTTGTTATCGTATGTAGGTTATGGCGTAATACTTACCTTAATACCTGATTGGAGTGGTTATATAGGACTGGCCAACAAGGGAATATTTTTTATGGTGTTTACCATATCGTCATTACTGATCAGATTTATTGCCGGAAAAGTGTCTGATAAATATGGCCGTTTGAATGTGGCAATCTGCGGATTGACCATTTTGTGTGCTTCTTTGGTGATCACAGGATACGGCACTTCTGAAGCCGGTTTAATTACCGGAGCTGTAGTTTATGGCATAGGTGCAGGTGTTTTATCTCCTGCATTAAATGCGTGGACTATAGACCTTAGTCACCCGCAACATAGAGGTAAAGCTATGGCAACCATGTACATCGCTCTTGAAGCAGGTATAGGTTTGGGTGCGTTATTTGCCGGCTGGGCATATCAGGACGTGATCTTTATGATCCCGTCCATTCTATATTGTACTGCTGGTGTTGCATTTATGGCACTAGTGTATATGGTGATCTGGAAAAAGAGATCTATGTCATTTAGAGGGAGCGATAGCGACTGATTTCTTGTTGTTAACCACAATTTCAAGCAAGCTATCCATGTTCTTTATTTTTACTTTTCCGGGTGTTTCTTTTATGATTTGGTCATCAACGTGCGCATCCTTACATGCTGTAAAAATAGCTGCCGTTTTTGATCTGATAGATTTTATGGTAAATACGCTTTCTTTACCCTGATGAATTACAGAAATATAATCTGATAGTGCTTTTCTTTTACTTTCGGCAACCATGAGTACATCGAAATATCCGTCACCGGGATCTGCGTCAGGGCTTAGCTTTAAATTAGGCCCCAGACTGGGAATGTTCATGACTTCAACCAACAGAAATTTACCCTCAAAAACCTTATTGTCTAATTCAATGGTGGCTTTAAAAGGCTTATATGTACTGCAGATTTTATGTAAAGTTTTGAGCGCCAGTTCAAACTCATCTTCAGGTGTTTTGATGTGGTCGGTATTCATTTTGGTTAACTGCTTCATCAGCTTTGGGAAAACACCATATCCGAATGCTTCTATGAAAAAGAAAGTATCCTCTGGGGCAACTACCTGGCCTACATCGAACTTCTTTAAATGATAATTGTTCCAGGAACTGACATTTGTATTGTTGTTGTTGCTGATATGGAGTGAGGTGGCAATGTTATTTGCAGTACCAAAGGGAAGCAGGGCAATTGGCCTTTTGTATTTTAGCTTCTTATTTAGCAGCGTGATGATCATTTTCCGTATCGTTCCGTCGCCACCGGCAATTGCAATAAATTCCGTTTCGGGTTTAATATTTCCGATTGATTTCTTTTTAGAAGAAGTGTAATCGCACTTGTAGCCATTAGATTCTATCAATCTAACGATTTCCTTTTTCGAATATTCACCATCACCTGCGGTTGGATTATGAATTAATCGGATGAGTTTGCTGGTTTTTTTCATATAGTTTGAACAATGTTGGCATAACTATGGTTTTCATTGTAGTAATTATTTTAAATAGCTATCATGAAAATCCTGATCACAAATGACGACGGTATTTATAGCCCCGGTATCAGAGCGCTGGCAAACATCGCACTGCGCTTTGGTACAGTTAGAATTGTAGCTCCTGATGTGGAGCAATCATCAATGGGGCATGCCATTACACATTCGCGTCCGCTTTCTTATAAAAAATCGCCAATAACATTCGAAAACATTGATGCTTTTAGGGTAAATGGAACACCTGCAGATTGTGTTGCACTTGGATTGCATATGTATCCTGATACGGAAGTTGTGCTTTCAGGGATCAATATGGGGCCAAATCTGGGTAACTCTATGTGGCATTCGGGAACCCTTGCCGCCGCTAAACAATCGGTTTTACTAGGAGTTAAGGGAATAGCATTAAGTACGCCTGTTGGTAAATCGGAACCAGATTTTGAAAGCCTGGACCCTTTTGTTGAGCAGGCATTAACTGTATTATTAGAAAATACGAACCTTGGGTTGTATAATGTGAATTTTCCGCGTAAACCAAAAGGGCTTCAGTGGACAAGGCAGTCGGTAAGATTGTACGATGGAAGCGTGGTTCCGGGGCATGACCCAATGGGTAGAAAGCATTATTGGATTACGGTAAAGCCACTTGAACTGGCAGAAGAGGGGACTGACCGATGGGCGGTTAAAAATGATTTGGTGTCTATAACCCCTTTAAGGCTTGATTTAACAAATGAAACCGAATTGAAAAGTCATGAACCGACAGTAATTTTATCAAAAACTAATTAATTCTAGCTCTTGTTTGATATTATTGCTTTCTTTACTGTATGAAGAAATGGTTTCAAGCTAACAGCACACATTTTATTATCATAGGGATATTCTTTATTCTTTGTTTTGCTTATTTCAGTCCTGCTATGCAGGGCAAAGACCTTTATCAGAGCGATGTGCTTGAAGCCAAAGCAATGGCAAAGGAGATCATGGATGTTAGGGCGGAAACAGGAAAAGGGCCATTGTGGACCAATTCTATGTTTGGTGGGATGCCTAGTTTCCAGATCTGGGTATCGAACAGTGGCAGTATAGCCAACTATG
>NZ_CAMLHF010000221.1 GCF_946479715.1 uncultured Pedobacter sp.
AGCAATTCCATTAAGATCTACATTTATACAAGGTTTGTTTTTTTTAAGAAAACTACCTTTTAAACTCAGGTTATTCATACCAACACACTTCAGTAATTCCTTTACCTGAGCACTATCAGGGAATTTATCTATTGGTTTTGCGCCAAAGCCCCATGCCTGTACAAGAGGTTCAACAGTTACGTCAAATTTTCCTTTGGTAGCTTTATAAACCTCAAAAGATTTTGCCATTACTTTAGCAAAATGTGGATCTAAAACAATCCCTTTCGAAGAAGCATTAAACTTATTAATCAAAGAATATGATTTATATAGCGACATAGATGAATCTATAACCATAAGAATGCTATCTACATTACCCTTAGTTACAATGCTATCCCGAGCAAAATACTTAATAGAATAATCAGTTCCCTGAGCATAACCATGTATAGCATACTGTCGCAGATCTTCCTTCTTGAAAAGAAGAAAAATTTGCGACAGCAGCAATAAAATAAAAGCTTTATTTATAAAAAACATTACGTTAGTAACGTTTATATCACCTTAGTTTGCCCTGGTGTAGGAATTGGATACAATCCATTGGCATCAGGTAATAACTTAGGTTTTGCAGTCCAGCTCAACTCATCAGGGAATAAACTGTTCTCTGCTTTTAAGGCATCGTCCCATTTAATTGTTTTTCCAGAATAAGTTGCATAACGACCAATAATGGCTGTCATACAGCTTTTTGCACCGCGTTCTGCATCCCAGAATTTATATTCGCCCTTAGCGATGGCAGCAAAAAGCTCGTCGTGCTCAGTTTGATAAGGATTCGGGTTTACTTTTGAACTGTAGCTATAGATCAATTTATTTTTAGTATCATATAATCTTCCCTCGTTACCTGCAGATAAGAAAACACGGCCTTTAGTTCCATGGAAGCTTTCATCAACACGGTTATCAATACCTTCAAAGTGGCGGCACTGACTGTTAATTACAGAACCATCTGCATAAGTTAATTCTACAGAGTGGTTATCATAGATCTCACCATAATCTTTTCCAGTTCTCCAGGCACGGCTGCCAGTACCCTGAACAGAAACCGGGTAAGCATTTTTAACCCAGTTCGCAATATCAATATTATGTACATGTTGCTCAACTATATGATCACCACATAACCAGTTAAAATAGTACCAGTTACGCATTTGATATTCCATTTCAGTTTGACTGGCTTCGCGTGGTTTCACCCAAACGCCACCACTGTTCCAATATACCTGACCACCGGTGATATCACCTATAGCTCCATCCTGAATGCGTTTAATAACATCTCTATAATTATTTTGATATCTGCGCTGCAGACCAACAACAACATTTAATTTCTTAGTTTTTGCAATTTCGGCAGCTGCTAAAACTTTACGGATACCCGGCGAGTCAACAGCCACTGGTTTTTCCATAAATATGTGTTTGCTCTGGTTAACTGCCTCTTCAAAGTGACTAGGTCTGAACCCTGGAGGAGTTGCTAACAAAACAACATCAGCCAAGGCAATTGCTTTTTTATAAGCATCAAAGCCTACAAATCTACGTTCCTGAGGAACATCAACTTTGGCTCCAAATTTTTCAGAGATCTCTTTGTATGCACTTTCTAATCTATCGCTAAAAGCATCAGCCATAGCCACCAACTTTAGGTTTTGCTTAGTACTTAATGCCTGAAAAGCGGCACCGGTACCACGACCGCCGCAACCAATTAATGCAATTTTGATGGTGTCATCTACAGATGAGTGCGCTCCGCCGTTAGCAAAGGCAACTCCATTTAACATAACACCTCCGGCAACAAGAGCCGAAGTTTTTAAAAATTCGCGGCGTTTGTCGCGCAGTTCTTCATTGTTCATTGTAATTTAGGTTTATATATGGTTCTTAGTATGTTTGGTTCTATTAGTAATCTTTAATTGGTGCCTTGCTATAATAAGCATCTATCTCTTCTTTTGATGGAGGTGTTACAGGTCTAACTAACCTCATTCCAACAAAAGGAGCTTCAGGAAACCACCAATTACTTTTTGGAATCTGAGGATCCAACTGTTTCCAGCTCGGATCTGATGCTAATCGGGATGCCGAACGAGCATCTTTCGGTTCATCATTATATGCACCACCTCTTACCGCATTTGGATATAATTTTTCTGGAACAGCAACAGGATCATTTGCCTTATCACCTTTTACTGACGCATAAAAATCTGGCAGATATTGATCATAAGTCCATTCTGCAACGTTTCCATACATATCGTATAATCCCCATGCGTTTGGTTTTTTCTGACCAACAACATGAGTTTTACCATCGCTATTTCCATTAAACCAGGCATAATCACCTAATTTTGAACCGTCGTTTCCAAAAGAATATTCAGTAACAGAACCTGCACGGCAAGCGTATTCCCACTCAGCCTCTGTAGGAAGTCTGTAAAAGACTCCTGTCCTGGCATAAAGCCATTTACAATACTGAATAGCATTATAATGAGTCATAGCAAGTGCGGGCTGCCCCTCTTTACCCATTCCGAAAGTCATATCCAGATATGGTTTTGTAGGTCTTGTTATTGCATCAACATTTTTTGGAATTGGTGCAGTACTATGTGCTGCTTCGTAATCCTTATATAAAAATGGCTCGTAATTATCCCAGATCACTTCGTAGGTACTCATCCAAAATGGGGCAACTTTCACTTTGTGAACCGGCTGTTCATCAGCATTTCCTTTTTTACTTCCCATCATAAATTCACCACCGGGAATAGCAACCATATCGAACGACAACTTTGTGCCTTCCAATTGTTGTTTATAAGATTCGGGTTTCTCCTGTGCCAGAGTAGTTTGGACAGCAAGAAATGCTAAGGGCACTAACAATGATAATTTCACTTTCATTTATAAAATTTTGATACAACAAATATTTTAACCTAACCTATTTCTTCTCTAAAATAGAGGCAATAATTGATAAACCAAAATCTGCACCCATATAATTTCATAAAATGTGTAATCTAAACACTAAGCTAACCTCATAAAATGAAAATTAGCACAAAAGAAAACGCCTGTCAGAAGTTCATCTAACAGGCGTTTCCTAGTCACAGGTGGTAGTTTATTCTACACTTCCCTCTTCCTTTTTCTTTTTCTTACCCGGACTTTTATTTTCTACAACAATAACATCTCCTTCTTTATCATAATCGATTTCCAAAGTGTCTCCATCATGAATATCTCCTTTAAGGATTTCTTCAGCGATTGGATCTTCAAGATATTTTTGTATTGCACGTTTAAGAGGTCTGGCTCCAAAGGCAGAATCAAAACCTTTATCAGCAATAAACTCTTTCGCTTTCTCTGTTAATTTAACTTCGTAACCTAAATTATGTACGCGGCCAAATAACGATTTCAATTCTATATCAATGATTTTGAATATTTCTTCTTTTCCTAAAGAATTGAAAACAACCACATCATCAACACGGTTAAGAAACTCAGGAGCAAAAGCACGTTTCAAAGCAGTTTCAATAACGCCTCTTGAGTGCGCATCAACCTGGTTAACTTTAGCTGAAGTAGAAAAACCTACACCTTGTCCGAAATCTTTTAGCTGACGGGCACCGATGTTAGAGGTCATAATGATAATGGTATTTCTAAAATCCACTTTACGGCCTAAACTATCTGTAAGTTGTCCTTCATCAAGCACCTGCAATAAGATGTTGAATACATCAGGGTGAGCTTTTTCAATCTCATCCAAAAGAATTACTGCATAAGGTTTGCGTCTAACTTTTTCAGTTAACTGACCACCTTCTTCATAACCCACATATCCCGGAGGCGCTCCCACTAAACGTGACACCGCAAATTTCTCCATGTACTCACTCATATCAATTTGAATTAGTGAATCATCACTATCAAACATAAAACGAGCAAGTTCCTTAGCTAATTCAGTTTTACCAACACCTGTTGGGCCTAAGAAAATAAATGAACCAATTGGTTTTTTAGGATCTTTTAATCCGGCTCTGGTACGTTGAATTGCTTTAGTCAGTTTTTTAATGGCATCATCCTGACCGATAATTTTCTGTCCAACAGTCTCGTACATATTCAATAGCTTAACGCTATCAGTTTGTCCAACACGTTGTAACGGAATACCGGTCATCATAGAAACAACCTCAGCAACGTTATCTTCAGTAACGGTATAGCGTTTAGTTTTTGTTTCATTCTCCCATTCAGCCTTAGCACGATCCAACTCCTCTAAAAGATTTTTTTCAGTATCTCTTAATTTAGCTGCTTCTTCGTATTTCTGACTTTTTACAACTTTATTTTTTTCAAGTTTGATCTCTTCAATCTTGTTTTCAATTTCGATGATGTTTTCCGGAACATGAATGTTCGTTAAGTGAACTCTTGAACCGGCCTCGTCTAAAGCATCAATAGCTTTATCCGGTAAAAACCTATCAGTAATGTATCTTGATGTTAAGGCCACACAAGCATTAATTGCTTCATCTGTATAAGTTACACCGTGGTGATCTTCGTATTTTTCTTTAATACGGTTTAATATCTCGATAGTTTCATCTGGTGTAGCAGGCTCAATCATTACCTTTTGGAAACGACGATCCAATGCACCATCTTTCTCTATATACTGACGGTATTCGTCAAGCGTTGTAGCACCAATACATTGTATTTCGCCCCTGGCCAATGCAGGTTTAAACATGTTCGATGCATCTAGTGATCCAGAAGCACCACCTGCGCCTACAATTGTATGAATCTCATCAATAAACAAAATTACATCTGTAGATTTTTCAAGCTCGTTCATCACGGCTTTCATACGTTCTTCAAACTGCCCACGGTATTTAGTACCTGCAACCAAAGAAGCAAGGTCTAAAGTAACTACGCGTTTGTTAAAAAGAACCCTTGATACCTTGCGTTGAACAATTCTCAGGGCCAATCCTTCAGCGATAGCTGATTTACCAACACCCGGCTCACCGATTAAAATTGGATTGTTTTTTTTACGACGAGATAAGATCTGAGATACACGCTCAATTTCTTTTTCACGACCAACAATCGGGTCTAGTCTTCCTTCCTCAGCAGCTTTTGTTAAATCTCTTCCAAAATTATCCAAAACCGGAGTTTTAGATTTTATGTCAGAAACTTTTTTAGGGCTACTAAAGCTCTCTTCCTCGCGGTAATCTTCATCACCGCCTGTTGATGCACTATTTTGAGTTTCGTCTTTGAATCCGTTTTTATTCACTTCAACCTCCTGCTTAAAGATTTCGTAATTAACGTTGTATTGTAATAAAATCTGTGATGCAATATTGTCATCATCACGAAGGATGGACAACAATAAATGCTCAGTTCCTATCAAATCGCTTTTAAAGATTTTTGCCTCCAGATATGTTATCTTAAGAACCTTTTCAGCTTGTTTGGTTAAAGGAATGTTGCCCAGATTTACTGTTACACTTGAGGTACCTCTTACGGAATCCTCAATTGAGCGGCGAAGTTTTGAAGTATCAACTCCTAATGATTTCAATATCTTAATAGCCATACCATCGCCTTCGCGAATAAGGCCTAACAAAAGATGTTCTGCGCCTATGTAATCGTGACCTAATCTCAGGGCTTCTTCCCTGCTAAAAGAAATCACGTCTTTTACTTGTGGAGAAAATTTAGCTTCCATATATACCTTTCTAAAATCCGGAATGCTCTAAACTATAAAAATTGTTTAATAAAAAGCACCCCTGATTTTTTTATTTTATCAACAATTACGCCATTGACTATTAATTAGATGTTGGAACTGCCGTAATTTCATAAATGTTACCAATCTTTGACTAATTCATTTACGCTTAATTTTCAATACTTCCACATATATCTATAGGCCAGAAACGCTTAATTAACTGTTTTAAACATATTCAGATCACTTTGTCGTATAAATGTAATGATTTTTATGGAATAATATCACCTGTCAAAACTGGATATTACCAATAAAAAAACTACCAAAATGGCAGACTTTTGCCAGATCAAATAAAATGCCCCCCTAACCCTATTATTCAACGGGAACCAACTTTAAACACACAGGCTGTCCTACTTCTATTTTATTGGACGTTAGTGTCAATTTTCCAGTTGCCTTGTTTATTTTATAAGCTGTAACACTATTAGCATCTTGAGCTGCAACCAGCATGAAATTTCCAGATGGTGTTATCAAAAAATTTCTTGGCGTCTTGTCAACATCATATCGTTCCACAAAGGTTAAACGACCATTCTTTTTGTTGATAGCGTAAGCCACTATATTGTTAGCATTCCCCCTATTTGACGCATACAAAAACAAGCCATCAGGCGACACATGTATATCTGCAGCACTATTTTCAGTAAACGATTCTGGCATCATACGAACACTTTGTAAAAAGGTTAATTTCCCGTTATTATAACTGTATACATTAACAACCGCCATCATTTCCTGCACAAGGTATAGGTATTTTTGATCAGGAGAGAAATCCATATGACGAGGACCATTCCCTGCCTGCACACTTTCAAAAGCAGGGTTGGCGGGCGTTAAGGGAGTTTTTTTACTGCTATCGTAATTATAAATGTTTATTTTATCTGTTCCAAGATCTGCATAGAACAGAATTTTCTCGTTCTTTGATAGTAAAGCCGAATGCACATGCGGGCCCTCCTGCCTTAATTTATTAGCACTCCCTCCTTCATCCTGTATATTTTGCACTGCCTGCGCTAACGAGCCATCACCCTTTACGGGCAAAACGGTTAAACTACCACTCCCATAATTAGACACAAAAACATTTTTACTGTCCCTATCTATAGTAATATGGGCTGGCCCCACTCCTGAAGACGATTGTTTATTGATAAATTCCAGTTTACCCGTTGAAAGATCAAATTTAAATGAACTTACCTCTCCTACTTTGTTCGAATTAATCGCATAAACAAACTTAAGATCACTGCTTACTGTTAAAAAAGCAGGATTTTCTACACCGTCGATCTGGTTTAAATAAGTCATTTTACCACTTTCGTCATCAAATCGATAAACCATTATCCCCTTACTTTCGTTGGTACGGGTGTAGGTACCAATCAACAGATCAAACGTTTTAAGGGCAGTATCTTTTTTCTGAGAAAAGCCAATCAGAGGTAACAATAACATTGTCACCCAAGGCCCAATCTGTTTCTTGTATTTTTTTAAACAATTCATTTACTTATTCTACTAGTGTAAGTTAATTTGGCATTCTATAAAACGGGTTAATGTAAACATAGAAAAAATCTTTGACTGGCGTTTTCTTATCTTTGCTCTAAATAGGGGTCAAATGTGTCCCCTTTTTGCTAAAACAATACTACCTAAAATGAATCCTTTATTTCTCTATATGGACGGCATCTCCAACAGGTCTTCAAAACTTTGTGAATAATCAGGCGAAAACAGCTAACACAATGAAAAGAATTAAAGCGAAGGGTTTATTTGTGCTTGCATTTACTTTTATAAGTTCGTATGCGGCTTTATTTATTATACTTCCCTATTCCTATTGGAAAGAGTATGCTGCCATGTCTGTTTCCAGATTAATAATAGATCTTGTAATCAACTTATTATTTTGCATGGTCGTGTTAGAGCTAAGTCTATTCATAGACAGAATATTGAACAAAAAGATTTCATGGATGTTACATCCTTTTAAACGTCTATTAACCCAAACGCTCTTTCAAATTCTGGGTGTGCTCTTCCTTATTATTTGCCTGTCAGTAATCTATCTGATATTTGTAGGGACTGCGGAAACACAATCTCCACATATTAATTTAAGACAAAGTTTGTACTCTATTATTTCAATTATACTATGGGCCTTGATGATAAGTGCTCTAAATACTGGCAATTTTTTATTGAATAATTGGAAAGCCAGCACTATAAAGGCAGCTGAATTTGAGATTAAAGCTGCTCAAAACAAACAATTAGCTGCCGAAATAGAATTGCAGGCACTTAAGCTACAGCTTGATCCACATTTTGTTTTCAATAACCTCAGCGTACTTTCCGAATTGATATTGAAAGACCAACAGTTAGGATATGAGTATACAGAGAATTTCGCAAAGGTTTACCGCTATTTATTAATCAATTCTAAGAAAAAACTGATCTCCCTACGCGAAGAGCTCAAATTTCTGGATGCCTATCTTTTTCTTATCAGCAATCGAATGGGTGGCGGCAGTGTTTTTCGAATTGATGTTGATGAGTCAAAGCTTGATTTAATGATTCCTCCTGTTACGCTTCAGTTGTTTATTGAAAATGCCATTAAGCATAATCGCACAGAGGAAGAAAATCCTTTAGACATCAATATTTATGCTAATAATGACGATGAGCTGATTGTATCCAACACAATATTGCCCTTAATAAAAGCTCCTCATTCTACAGGTATGGGTTTGAAAAACATAATTGATCGCTATACTTTATTAGGAGGTAAAAAGCCCACTATAGAGAAGAGCGACAAAACTTTTACC
>NZ_CAMLHF010000222.1 GCF_946479715.1 uncultured Pedobacter sp.
ATGCTCTTCCGATCTATCAAATATTATTTCTATTCCCGAATGCCCAATATCTTGTCGGAAGCATGGACAGCTTACCTCCAAAAAAACCTATCCTCTCCTTTCAACACTGTACAAGCCTCAGCTACTTTCTATTTGTTTCAGTATCAGTATTACAAGGGAATCAAATACGGACAAAGATTTGAGCCTCAATACAAAGGCTACCTTAAACAGGCGGTACAATTGTATCAGCAGCATCAAAACGTTGTAAATGAGTTTCCAGCGTATAAAAAAACACTGGAAACCTTGCTTAAAAAGATTAAAAATCAAGAGATCAATGTTCAGGTGACAGATCGCCAGATGACGGAAGCACCAATCATGCTAACAGCCAGGTATAGAGGTATACAAAAAATCTATTACCGAATCGTTAAAATTGGTATCAAAGAGAAAATTACGAACTTAAAAACAGAACGAATAAAAGTACTGCTCAACCGCCCTGCTATCCGCGATTCCAGCTTCCTCTTACCTTCCGGAACTGATGATTTCGATAAACATGCACTCTATTTAAAGCTCGAAAGTTTGCCAATCGGCACCTATAATGTAGTTTTCTCACCTTCCGATATTAAAACTACAGCCAACCTGAGCCAGATGGAATACATTCAATTTCAGGTATCTGATCTGGCTGTTGTGAATACCAGAGATCAGTTTATCGTGTTGAACAGAAAAACGGGTTTCCCGATGAGTGGCGTAAAAGCAGTAGCAACAGAACAGGTTAGTACCAATTTTAAGGGTTTTGTGCCCATAAAAAAAACCTCCACTTCAAAAGAATTCATGTTCGTTTCTGGCAAAGATACCCTAATGCACGATTTTAATAAAGCAAAGGATAACCTGCCTCGGGAGATATACAATACCGACGATTATGATGATCTGGAAGAGTTCTTTGACGACCAGGCAAAATTGCAAATTTATACCGACAGAGGAATTTACCGCCCGGGGCAGCGTGTACAGTATAAAGTCATTATGCTCACCCGAAATCCTTCTACAGGTCAAAACATCGTCTTCAGTAAAGCAAATAAGTATCTCAAGCGCTGGTTGGCAGAAAATAAACCCCTGCTGGAATTAAAAGACCCTAACTACAGAACGCTTGATTCTATAAAGCTTATGCCTGATGATTATGGAAGTTTTTCGGGTTCTTTCCTTATTCCAAAAAATGCGATGACCGGGCAATGGTCTATCAATGGCGATGAAATTGATGGCGATAATGGTTATTTTAAAGTTGAGGAATACAAACGGCCTACTATGGAAATAACTATGGAAAAACCTGTCGAAGCCCCATTACCAGGTGAGCCTTTTGAGGTAAAGCTTAAAGTGAAGTCGCTAAGCGGTGCAGATCTCAATCACGTAAAAATTGCTTACCAGATAATAAGAGAATCTAATTACTTTAGAAATACCTCATATATCAATCCTATAGTAACAGATACGCTCGGTTATACCGATGAAAAGGGCTTGCTGGTGATAAAAGTAAATGATGTGAACCTGCCAAAAAAAAATCCTGATCCCGAAAAGGAATGGGCTATCACTTACAGGTTATCAGCCATGGCCACAGAAGCCACTGGCGAAACCACCACTCAGGATAACACATTCAGCGTATCTTCATGGCCGGTCAATATCATCATTCCGGCAGCAAATCAGTACGACAGGAAAGACCTTCCAAAACTAAACATCACTGCAAAAACAGAAAACAGCAGGTTTAAACCTAAGGAGGTTCATGTCCGAATTTTTCAGAACATCATAGTGCCCGACACCGCTCGTAGTGAAGCTGTAGATCAATGGCAGTACACTAAGGATCAATTAAAAGCATGGTTCCCAAACGAGGAAATCCTTAAAAGGACAAGTCTGGAAAAGAAATCAATCTTTGAAAAAACAATACCAATAGACAGTACAATTCAGTTTCAATTAGACAAAACCTTGCTTAAAGCCGGCAAGTACGAACTTGCAGTAACCACAACCCAATCAGAAAAAACATCGGGCCATACCAGCATCAATTTTGATGTATTTGATACCGAGCAAAGAGCTACTCCCGGTAATTTAGAAGACTTTAACTATCTACCCATCAATACTGCCAAACCCGGCGATAAAATAGATTATCAAACTGCTACTATAGACAGTGCTTATGTAGTGTATGGGCTAACTTACTATGTGCACCAAAAGCAGAGCATTGCGGTAAAAACTACTTACCAGACACAATATCAGGCTAAGGGAATGCAGGCCTATACTTTTACGGTACCAAAAGATGCATTAGAATCATTGGTGCTCACAAAAGCGTATGTACTAAACAATAAACTATATATAAATGACCAAAACATTTATCTAGTCCCTCCTACTTCGGCAAAGCCAGAAATTATCATAGAAAAATACAGGAAAGTGCTGGCCCCTGGTACAAAAGAAACTTTTACCGTATCGGTAAAAACAGCCAAAGAAAATATTGCGGCGCAACTGATGACTGGAATGTACGATGCCGCACTAGACAAACTTACTTCCCACCAGTGGAACATACCCAACAACCGTTACTTTAGCGGTTACCTGTATGGGGGCTGGAGTCAAACAATTAATAACAGTAACCGCTATTATCACTATTGGCCAGGTAATAACCAATACAATAATCAAAGCGAATTCATAAATGAATATGAAGGCGATATTATGTTGCAGCAACTAAGAGGCCGTGTACCTGGGTTGGCAGTACCTTCAGCGAGCTTTGCAAGCTTAGAAGATGGTCAGCTGAGTGAGGTTGTATTAAGGGGTTATAGTGACAAGGTCAGGTACGCTACTACCGGTAGCGTAATTAACATAAGGGGTACAAATTCTCTTGTTCAGAATGCGCAGCCTCTAATTATAGTAGACGGTGTTCCATTTTCCGGATCATTAAATGATTTTAATGCCGCTTCCATAACCGAAGCTATGGTATTAAAAGGTGCCGATGCCACAGCTATCTATGGCTCAAAAGCTGCAAATGGCGTGCTGATTATAAGCACCAAAGGAAAGATCATACTGCCGGGAACCCCAGAGCCACAGCCAATGGTGCGTAAAGATTTCAGCGAAACAGCGTTCTTTTATCCAAAACTATACGCTGATAAAAACGGACTATATACCTTTAGTTTTACCATGCCCCAAACAGCAACCGCATGGAACTGGAAGCTAATGGCACATACAAAAAGTGGCCTATTTGCATATGCAGAGCGAAAACTAAATACGCGTCTGGACCTGATGGTTCAGCCTAACATGCCACGGCTGCTATATCAGGGCGATGAGATAGTATTAAAAAGCAGGATCAGCAATCTGGATAGTGCAACTATAGATGTAAAGCTTAGCTGTAAGATAGAGGATGCAGTTACCGGCGAAGACCTGACTGCAAAAATACTGAAAGAGCCTGCCTTTAAAATGGTTAAGGTATCCGGCAAGGTAACTGAAACAGCAGGTTTTGCTTTTAAAATACCCGAAGGTCAACTGAACCCATTAACAATTGTAACCACTGTAAATGGAGGCGGACTGGCAGATGCCGAAGAACACACTTTGCCGATACTGCCCAAAAAAGTGTTTATGCGTAAGCAAGTGCCTCTTGTATTTTCAAAGAAAGACAGTTTGGTTCAGGCTCCTAAGCTACCAGACGATGCAGATTTGTATGGCCTTAGTCTCTATGCAGATGCCAAGCCACAAGCGGCCTTAATCAATTCCTTACCATTTTTAGCCAATTATTCCTTTAATTGTTCTGAACAAGTATTTAATAAACTCTATGCACGAGTAACCGCAAATCAGTTGATGCGGAATCAGCCAGAGCTTGCAAAGTCATTTAAAATGGGTTCACCGGATGCCATTTCAGATACTACTGAACAAAAACTTCCAGATGAACTTGCAGAAGCGGCCATGCCTTGGTTAAACCTGACAAACCAAACCGCTAAGCAGCAAAAACAATTGTATCAGGTTCTTGATACCATAAGCAACAGAGCTATAATTTCCGACCATTTAAATAAGTTGTATTCCATGCAAGATTTCTATGGCGCGCTGCCCTGGTTTGAGGGTGGAAAAAGCAATACTTGGATATCTAATTATGTATTAAGAGGATTTGGAAAGCTAAATCAGCAGGGATGGCAATCGAACGATTATCAAAGGCATTCAAATTTCATCAAGAGATTAATTGCATATACCGATTCTTTATTCGCTACAAACGGCACAGATGGTAACCTTTTTGGTGCCTACTCCCGGTCATTCTGGAAAAAAGAGTATCCCCTTAATCCTGGTGTGATCAAAAAAATAACTACCACTCTTGAACTTGCCGAAAAAGACATAAACAATAGGCGGTTATATGATCAGGCTTTATGGATTATTGTTTCATTAAAATATGCAAGTCCAGATAACCAAATCTATAAAAAGGCCCTTGCCCAATTGAATAACATACAACAACGGGCCATAAACGACGAACGCAATGGAATGCGTTGGAAAGAAATTTCAGATGGCGATGATTTGAGCCATTCAAAAGAAGAAACCATTGCAATGCTTTATGAGGCATTTACACAAGCCGGGGAAAATACAAAGATTGCTGATGGGTTAAGCAAATGGATGCTGTCGGCCAGGCAAGATTACAGTTGGCGCACAACTACAGGTACTGCTGCAGCTATTGATATACTTAAGGAGTCAGTTGCCTTAAAGACCAGTTTTGTGCCTGATTCTGTTTCTGCTCAGGTTGGTAATCAGCAGATGAACAGTTCAAACGGTCTTCTGGCTGGGCAGCGCAACCAATTCATCAGTTTGAACAAGGTATCTCCAGTTACGGTCTCAGCAAACAATACGGTTGGCGGTGGCATTACATGGCATTACTTCAGTGCCGAAGCGCAGGCCGATGATGCCAATAATAAGGTAAAACTGAAGAAAACTTTATTTAATTATGATCAGCAGAAGAATTCCTGGGTTCCACTTTCAGATAAACCCGTTTTAAAAATAGGTGAAAAGATAAAAATTGTATTAACGGTAGAAACAGCGGTAAGCTTGCGCTTTGTACAACTTGAAGATAAGCGTGCAGGTGTATTCGAACCTTTGGATGGCAGTAGTGGTCAGCAGTATCAGGATGGTACAAATTATTACAGATCTGTAAGGGATGCAGGGCAGCAGCTATTTATAGATTTACTACCCTCAGGCAGAACTGAGTTTAGCTATGAAGTGACTGTTACGCAAGAAGGAACTTTTAAAAACGGAGCAGCTATGCTTCAATGTCTATATAATCCGGGTGTAACGGCTTACAGTAATGCAATGACAATTATTTCTAAACCTTAATATACATTATGGCATCAGATCAGAAATTTGTTGATTTTATTGTTGATCAAATACAAGGAGCTGGAACGATCAGCAGTAAGAAAATGTTTGGAGAGTACGGCCTTTATGCAGACCAAAAGATCTTTGCTTTGGTTTGTGATAACAAACTGTTTATTAAACCCACAGAAGCTGGAAAACAGTTTATAGGAAACGTAGTAGAAGCCCCTCCGTATCCCGGAGCGAAACCCAGCTTTCTGATCGAGGAGCAACTAGAAGACCGGGAATGGATTACTGAGTTGGTAAGAATTACAGCGGCAGCACTTCCAGAGCCTAAACCCAAAAAAGCCAAGAGCAAAAAGATATAACACAAACCGTCATTTCGACGATAGGAGAAATCTCTTGGTCATTCCAGTTCAAGAGATTTCTCCTATCGTCGAAATGACGAGAGATTTATTTCAATGAATGAAAACCAATCTGGTTGCCTTCAGTATCTTCAGCGACACCACAGAAACCATATTCTCCAAGAGACATTTTTTCGGCAATCACCTTACCTCCTGCCGCCTCTACCCTTGATAGCTCAACTGCGCAGTCATCAGCATGAAAATAAACCATCGTTCCTCCTACTCCCGGTTTGCTCATTTCAGATTTACACAATGTACCACTGCTTCCAGGTCCCATCATATCTCCGGGGAAAGCGAGCATTTCAAAGTAACAAGGATCGTCTTTGTCTACTTTCATATTTTCAGGCGTTGGTAGTTCAGATAGTTGAATCTGCAATACCGCCTCATAGAATTTCTTAGCTCTGGCCAAATCGTTTACACTGATTTCTGTCCAGACAAATGGATTTTTAACTGTCATGATTCTAAGTTTTATAATGGACTAGTTCCATTAATACTAAGTTCCTAAAATATAGCTTCAAAGATGAGGGGCAACTATGACAAATGTGCGGGTAAATTGTGTCAATATCCCTTAAATAAAGATATAAACCCTATCTTGGCCAATATTAAAACTCTTATATAATGCACACTTACACGCTCTCTTTAGAAGATGTAGTCACTTACAACCAATACAATATATCTTTAAAAAAGAAAACAGGCATTCAGAAATTAAGGCTCATTTTCTCCATTTACTTCTTCTTGCTTGGTATTGCTAGTTTCATATATGTTGAAAGTTACACAATGGGGGTAGTTTTTATTGGGATTGCATTATTATACCCCCTCTTGGCTCCAATGTTTACAAAATGGTCATATACCAATGCTTTTAAAAAAATTATCCTTACAGATTGTAAGGGCCTAATTGATGCTCCTAATACTTTTAGCGTAGCTGACAATAAAATTGTTATTCAAGATCAGGCAGGAATATTTTACTATAACCTATCCGCTGTTGAATCTGTAAGTGAGATCGCCAGCCATTTTTTCATCAAATTTAACAATAGCGATGTAGCTATTGTTCCAAAAACAGAAATAGAACTGGCGCAGACAATCAGAACACTAGTTACTGAAAACAATCTGCCACACGTTGTGCAACTTGATTGGAAATACTAAATCCTTTATACTCTGCATAATTACCTCTTACTCATACCAGGCAATAATTTTACCAATTGCTTTTGCTCTGTACCATTGCGCTACAAGGAAGCCTGCTACAGCAACATAAAACACCCACATATTATTCTCAATGCCCGTATAAATAAATGGACTGCTTACAATTATCCATTCCAGGAATAATTTTCTTAGCAAGTACTTCCTATTCATGTTTAGCAAGATCAAATCCAAAATAAATATGATCGTTATAAAGACTAACCAGAAATAAAACCCAAAAACAATAATTCCAATAAAACTACCAAGGAATCCCCACATCAATGAATCGCCTAAATCATTAAATGTAGAAACTTGGCTCAAGGCGACTATAATACCATAGATGTAAACCGCAGTAAAAATCCCAAGTAAATTAATCCAATTTGTCCGGAAAAACATGAACTTTAAATCCATAATATTAAAGTTATCAAATTAGTTCGTTTCAGTAGTATTTTTTGTATCTTAGTCTAACATTTTGCCGGAAAAACCAGTATCAGGCCATAGGTATCGTTCGGTTCAGGCTTATTAATAACAGGTGTTTCACAGGTGTATTACTGGTGTTTAACAGGTATGCGACTGGTGTACACACATATGAAACTCGAGTTTAATTCGAGTGAGGTTCGGGTGTCGGACCAGTGGCTAATAAACCCTAACCGAAGCCTGCCCAAATCCGCAGTATTCTGGGTTTTAAAATCACCCAATTAATCACCACAAAATTTAAAGAATTTTAGCACGATTTCAGGTTCAGAAAGAACGCAGACTGGACCCTATAACATAGTCGCTTTTTGGTGCACTCAAAAACTACTCTGGTTCGGTTCTCGTTCGACCAGAGCCGAATAAAAAGCGAACCAGGTTAGTAGTTGGGTAAAGCGACCAGGACTATCCAATTTTTCCATTAACGATAATCATTTTCTATAAAGCTTTTAGCTTCTGCAAAGCCTCTTTAGCCCTGATTTTTACCTCATTTTCATTAAAATCAATTAAATTGACATTGATAAAATCATTCCGGTCATACAAATAATCCAGCGAGTAATCTCTAACATCCAGATAGAGCGTATCTAAAACCTTTCCAATTCTCTCGTCAAACATGCCCGTAAGCCAATACTCATCCTGAGATTTGATTTGTAGAAATACCTGTTCAAACTCAGACACTTCAATTTTTCCGGAACATAGCAACGAGAGCAGACACAGATACTTCTGCAGATGCATTTTGTCTGATAACTTTATATTATCCATCTATGTCTTTTATAATCATGCAGTTTTCATTGCCTCTCTTCTCCATTGTTATTAGGTAGTCTGGAAATTCCATATTCAAGTTTTGCTGCATAATGGTATAAAAACTATCTATTTGCTGTTGAGGCACAAACAGCTTGTAACATCTGATCTCTTGTAGCTTTTTAGGCTCCATTACCTCACTAATGATCTGTTCTTTGCTGATGGGTGCACCAGCTCCATAAGCAATGGCAAAGAGCTGCTCAACGGTGTAATTGCGAACGGTGATGGTTTTGCCTCTGTTGGCGATTTCCT
>NZ_CAMLHF010000223.1 GCF_946479715.1 uncultured Pedobacter sp.
CGCGCACGCTCTACGTCGGGATCTCCGACTCGAAGAACCCGTACATCATGGCGTACCCGGTGAACGCGGACGGCAGCACGGGCGCGGGGCGCATCTTCTACGACGCGCGCGCCCGAGTGCAGCAGGGATTGCAGGGTGTAAGAAAGATAACTACACCGCACCAAAATCTTTACTTACAGGTAGAGTTGTTTATGAGGGTCAGGCCATTGGTGTCAGATCAAATGGTGTACAGCTGGAATTATGGCAACATGGCTATGATTTCTTTACAAAAATTCCGGTATATGTTGCACAAGATGGTTCTTTTTCTGCCTTACTATTTGATGGCGATTATAAATTAACCAGATTAAGAGGTGTAGGGCCATGGATTAATAATACGGATTCAATTGATGTTAAAGTGAGCGGCAATACAATTGTTGATGTTCCTGTAACACCTTATACATTCGTTAAAACCGTTTCATATCAGAGAGCTGGTACAACGGTAACTGCTACCGTCAATTTACAAACTGTAAACACTACGAATTTGCTTGAATCAGTCAAATTGTATGTCTTTAAAACAGCACTTGTTGATGATGCTAATCAAAACGCTGTTACGACAATTGCTGCTTCTGCTATTCCAAACATTAATCAGCCACTTACTATGAATGTTGTGATTCCAGCTTCATTATCAAACGCTGATGCAGTGTATGTTCGGGTAGGTGTAAAAACAGCAGGAGTTGGGGAACTTGCCTATTCAATGGCAGAAAAAATCCAGCTTAAATAATTTTAATAAGTAAAAAGTAGCGTCCTATTCCTTCGCTACTTTTTACTTCAATTTTATATTATGACAATGTCTTGTGATGACTTCCCTTTTGTACCAATTTCTTATAATCTTCTAAGAGTGAAATGTATTTTTCCATCCAGTAATAAACAGAATCTGAGTGATTTGATGAGGATTCATCTTTATAGACAGATACAGAGCCCAAACAACTGAAATCATTCTGAAAATCGGCTGAAAAATCATGATTAATGGCTTTTCCTATCTCAATGATTACATCGGTATGCAATTTTCGCTGTTTAAACCAGTTGTATAGTGTCCTTCTATTAACGTGCATACGTCTGGAGAGGTCACTAATATTTACATTTTGTCTCCGCACTGCGAGTTCAATAATTTCTCCTGCATTATGTTCCATAACATCGTTTTTAGATAAGTCAGACTAAACGCTAGGGACGTTTTAATGGAAGGAGCCTAAATGTTTTGGGAAACGGGTTGAGATAGTTAGAGCGGCAATATGAAAGAATTAGGCATCTTTGAATCAAAAGTATCGAATGAACAGACCCGCAGGCAACCTGTGGATTGTCAAAAACTCCCTTTTGATGTTCAAATTTCCACAACAGTAATTAGGATTATTTGTTTTACATGGACAATCTAAACATTCCTATCCCAAAGTTGTTAACCAGACAGTTAAAGATTAAAATACATGTATTATGAAATCTATTTGGAAAGGCGCTATTGGGTTTGGCCTGGTTAATATCCCTGTAAAGCTATACTCGGCCGTACAGAACAGCAATCTTGATTTCGATATGCTGGATGAAAGAGACCATGCGAGGATAAAATATAAACGAGTCAATGAAAATACCGGTAAAGAAGTTCCCTATGAAAAAATAGTAAAAGGGTATCAGCTTGATGAAAAGTATATTGTGCTTAATGATAAAGATTTCGAGGAGGCTAGTCCGGAAAAGACTAAGGTCGTTGAGCTGGAGCGTTTTGTTGACATCAGTGAAATCAATCCAATTTATTATGAAACCTCGTACTATACACAACCTGAAAGCCAGGGGAAAAAAGCATATGCCTTACTTTTAAGTGCTCTTATTAAATCAAAAAAGGTAGGAGTGGCCCGTTTCGTATTCAGAAATACCGAGAATCTATGCGTTATTCATCCTATGGATGAAGTATTGGTAATTACTAAAATTCGGTTCGAGGAAGAAATTCGAAGCACAACAGAAGTTAAGCTTAAAGGAGAAAAAACGATAAGCAGCAAAGAGCTGGAGATTGGTATGGCTTTAATAGCTCAATACAGTGGTGATTTTGACATTAGTTCATTTAAAGATGAACATCGGGTTGAGCTTTTAACCATTATAAAAGCAAAAGCTAAGGGTAAGCGACCCATTATTAAGAAAATGCAGCCTAAAACAGCAAGCAGCGATGATCTTTACAGCCAATTAATGGAAAGTCTTACTAAGAAAAAAAGAGCCTAGTAATAATAAGTTATGGTGGAAACTAAAAATATGATTAAAGAAAACGGCCTGGTATATGTAACTGATGCCATGCCTGGGATTTACAGAAAAGGGAAACCAGGTAAATTTCATTATGAAGACAGTGATGGTAACAGGGTAAAGGATGAAAATCAATTACAACGGATAAAATCACTTGTGTTACCACCAGCATGGACATCGGTTTGGATATGTCCTAAACATAATGGCTATTTGCAGGCTACGGGAATTGATGCAGCCAATAGGAAACAATATAGGTATCATAGTAAATGGACCAAAAGACGATCTGAACATAAATATTTTAGGCTGCTGGAGTTTGGCAAAGCATTGCCTGAAGCCAGAAAAAAAATTAAAAGAGATTTAAAACGTAAGAATCTGGATGAACAAAAAGTACTAGCTATTTGTGTTGATCTATTACAAAAGACATTATTGAGAGTGGGCGGAAAAAGCTATATGCAAAAATATGGTAGTTTCGGTCTGAGTACTCTTAAAGATAAGCATGTTAAAATTAAAGGGAACTCGCTACATCTAAGTTTTGTAGGGAAGAAAGGAGTAAGACAAACAATGGCTTTAACAGACCAGCGTTTATCGAGGCTTATAAAAAAATGCAGAGACATTCCCGGACAGGAACTTTTTCAGTTTTATACTGATGATGGGATGCATAGAAGTATTGAGTCGGGCCAAATCAATCAATACATTAAAGAAATTACAGGCAATGATTTTACCGCCAAGGATTTCAGAACCTGGGGAGGAACTTTGGAAGCATTAAGGCAGTTTGCAGCTTGTCTGAAAACTCAGGATGGATATTCTAAAGCGAAAACGGAAATACAAGTTTTGGATTCCGTTGCTAAAAAATTAGGAAATACCAGGGCAGTTTGTAAAAGTTCATATGTTTATCCTTTACTTCTGGAAGCCCATAAAAACGATGCACTTCATAAGTGGTTAAAGCGGGTAAGCATATTAAGCAATCCAGCAAATAAGCTATTGGAAAAGGATGAGAAAGTCTTATTGTCCTTCCTTAAATACTCAAAAGAACAGAATTAGCTGAAATAAGTAAAAGAATCAGGCAACCATTTTTAAATAGTTGCGTATTAGATAGTGAAACGATGATGACAGGACAATTATAAACGTTCATCAAAGTTATCGCCCTCTAATGTACTGTCAATCGGAGTAATTAATTGATCATTTAAATTACTTACAATGAAAACTTATTCTGCAAAATTCTTTTCTGCTATACTTGCTATGGCAGTCATCCTGTTAGTTCTTTATTCCGGCTGTAAAAAGAAAAGCAATGGGCCTGATGTTACCTACAGAACTTATACAGCTACAGTCCAGCTAAACGGTTCTAATGAGGTCCCTGTGGTCACAACAACAGGAATGGGCACGGCAAACATCACTTATAGTGAGCAGTCTAAAACGATTGCTTATACCATTACATGGCAGCTTGGATCTGCTACTGCAACAACTACAGGCATGCACTTTCATGGTGCAGAAAACGGATCAAACTCAACTAGTTCCCCAATCGTAATTGAAATCCCTGGCTTTACCAATGCCAGTTCAGGTACACTTACAGGAACTACAAGAGTGCTGAACACTGCGGAGATCAGTCAGCTTTTATCTGGAAAATGGTATGTTAATATCCATAGTTCAGATTTTACAAGTGGAGAGATAAGAGGCAACATAGTTCTTGTTGCTGCCAGTACCGGCAATGGAGGAAACAATGGCGGTGGTGGTGGATACTAAAGAAAGAAACTGCCCCGAATATGATCCGGGCAGTTTCTTTTTAAAGTTGAAGAACCTTTCCTAATTCATATCTGCGATCGGTATCATTTTTAAGTTTATCGTAATAATTCTTTAATTTCTTATGACTGCTATTATCAAATTTATAGATCTCCTGAGCATTTACAATGGTTCTTAATGCCTGTATTCCCCAATATTGTCCAAAGGCCGTAGGGTCTCTTATTATGGCATCAACCAGCGCGTCTACATATTCGATGCTAGGTTTCATATATAAGAATGCATATCCACTTAGTCTCTCCCCATTGTCTACACTTTTCAGTGCAGCATTAATATCGAAATTAATTAAAGACGACACCAAATCCATCATTGCTTTTATAATCTCTGTAGTTTTGCTTGTGCGGCTGCTACCAACAGGGAAACTATTTCTAACATGATTATAGGATTCTATTAACCGCTGAAGTTGCTCATCTGGTGAGAGGATTTCATTTGTATATACTTCAAGGGGTTTTGTTAACGCCAGCTCAGCCTTATGGAGTGCACTTTGCGCTTTACCTGCAGTTTCATCGGCCTTTTCTGCAATCCTGGAAAGTGCATTTTGATCTGCTTCAGAAAATACGCCAGCCAAATACGTACGGGTGGTGATGTACCCAAAAAGAAAACCAAAACAGGTATAACCTATGATAATCGCATAAGCAAAAGCCAGGGATAAATCTTCAGAAGTCCCCTTTGGATCACTAAGGCCATTTGCCAAAATTTTTGCGGCAGAATATATGTAAGGAGGAATATTAGTCAGATTTACCAGTCCCAATCCCACTATAATTTTGGTTAACCAGTCAGAAATTTCGGTTAAATTGGAATTAACCTGTTGTTGATAGTTGGGTTGAGTAGTGCTGCCATTAGCATCAGGAACCACCGGACGCTGAAGGATTTTTGGGATACCAAATAGAAATCCTATCACACAGCTACCTAGAAGGCAAGCAAACATCCACATAAAGATGGTAGCCTTGCCGGAAGAGCTGGTGCCGAAAAAGATCGCTATTAAAATACCAAATACAAGCAGACCAATTGTAAACCAATTAAGTAGTCCCAGAGAAAGCGCATTTGTCAGGTTAGTTCTTTTAATTCGAAACATAACTCTTTTTAGATTAAAGGGATGAATTTTATCTAAGCGAATATATCTTCAGATATTGTCCTGTTACGATAGCATGTTATGGGTTGAATCCTTTCGAACCAACCTTTTATAATCTTCAAGTAAGGCAATGTATTTTTCCATCCAATAATAGACGGAATCCGGATGTTCAGAATTAAAGTCTTTTTTAAAGGACCTTAGGTCCTCATTGGGATTTAATTGCTTTAATTCTCCTTCAAAATCACTTGAAAAGTCATAATTGATAGCCTTACCTATTTCTAAAATTACATCAGTATGTAATTTCTTTTGTCTAAACCAATTATACAAGGTCCGTCTGTTTACATTTAAGCGCTTGGATAATTCGCTGATATTCACATTTTGTCGTCGAACAGCTAGTTCAACGATTTCTCCGGCGTTATGTTCCATAACTTTAGTCGTTTTAGATAATATTTGGTTGAACGTTAGGGACGTTTCAATATAATAGCATATGGTATTTTAAGGGTTAATAAAATCGAAGAATTAGAATTAATTGGAGCAGCGTCATGAAAATTTAGGCATCTTCTAATCAAAGATATTTAACAAAAAGAAATATATAGACCTGCTAGTAGTCAAAAAAACACTTTTAGTGTTCATATAATCATTATAAATGATTATAAATAACTATTTCATCACCAATTAAATATTATCAATTTTATTATACGAGGTAATTATTATCTCTATCATCGAAAATATATCCTTAATGTATTCTGCTATGGAAAATGTATTAAAAAACAACTGGTATATCGTTTATACCTTTCCCAATCTTGAAAAGAAAATCTATAATGAGCTTACTAAAAAGAATATAAAAGCTTATTTGCCTTTACAAAATGTAATTAGGCAGTGGAGCGACCGCAAAAAAGAAATAAAAGTGCCTATGTTTCCAAATTATGTTTTCATTAATTCAACGGAAAGGGAACGATTTGGGTTATTAAAAATAGGAGGCGTATTAAAATTTATAACTTTTGAGGGTAAACCGGCCATGGTATCTGAGGATGAAATTTCTAACATAATGAAATTTGAAACAATGGTTTTTGAAATAGAATCTAATCTTGTTAGTGGTGATGAAGTGATGATTGTAGATGGACCTTTTACCGGCTTGCAGGGAAAGTTGTTCTTTAAAAGAGGAAAGGAGCGTCTTGGAGTTCATTTGAGTTCCATAAACCAATCACTGTCTATTGAGGTTTGTTCATCTAGTTTAAGAAAAGTGGTCAATAAAAATAGTTATAACTAACTATTGATGTTCGCTTATAAAGGGTTTAGCTTTATTGGTATATAAATTAAATGATTTTCAGAATTTACTGAACTTATTATAAGGGTGTTATTGTGACAAACCTCTAGCGAAGCTTTACAATTTCCTCTTTAGCCTGAAAAATTCCTCCATATGCTTCCACTTGTTACATGTGTGATGCCAACCTTTAACAGGAGGTATTTTATTCCGCATGCCATCAAATATTTCCAAAGGCAGGAATACCAAAATAAAGAGTTAATTATAGTTGATGATGGTTCTGATAATATACAGGACTTGGTTCCAAAGGTTGATAATATAAAATACATTCGCCTCGACCATCAAATATCTTTAGGTGCAAAACTTAATTTAGCATGCAGGCATGCATCAGGTAGTATAATAGTTAATTGGGATGATGATGACTGGTATGCTGATTATCGAATAAATTATCAGGTAAAAGAGCTGAAAGAACGCAACGCTGATATTTGCGGAATAAATAACTTACTCTATTACGATCTGTTAAAAAAAGAGGCTTTTCAATATAGATATCCTCCAAATCAACGTAAATGGCTGCTGGGAAGCTCACTTTGTTATCAGCGGTCTTACTGGGAAAAGAACCAATATAAAGATATAAATGTAGGTGTTGATGGCTTATTTGTTTGGGCTGCCTCACCAGAAAAAGTAACCGCACTTACAGATTCTAAGATGTCTGTCCACATGATACATGAGCAAAATATTAGTCTAAAAAAGACCTCCGGCGATTGGTGGCATCCTTATCCGGTACTGGATATAGAGCGTATCACGAATTTAGATTTAAAGTATTATCCAAAACATGATCAAATTGTTTCAGATAAATGGAACTTAAAGATTGTAAGAAAGCAATTAAAAAATGTTTATGCTTGCCTGGTACATGAAAGTTTAGATTGTGTAATTGATATGGTTCGCAATTTGCATTTTCAAGACCCATCTTCGAGTATCATTATTTTCAACAGTAACGCCAATCTTAATTTAAACTCCTGTTCATTTCCTTTCGAGGAATTTGGAGCTATAGTAAATCCAACTGTTATTAGGGTGGAGCATGGTTACCTCCATAATTTTGCACTTGAATGTATGCAATTTGCCCTTGATAATTTTTCTTTTGACATTTTCACTGTTGTAGATTCTGATCAATTAGGTCTACAGCCAGCATATTCTACTTTCATGTCTGATTTCTTTTCACAAAGAAGCAATATCGGACTTCTATCAAACCGACCAGAGCACATAACTATAAATAATACTGATGTTTTTACCTCTATCCAGGCTTTTAAAGAATATGATTTATGGCAACCATTGCTTAAAACTTTTAAAGATGGTGAAAGCAAATTTGTTCACTGGTCTTTTTGGCCCTCGACCGTGTTTACCTATGATGCAATTAAGGATCTGGTAAAGCTTTTTAAAACAAACCGTATTCTTCAAAATATAATGAACCATACAAAAATATGGGCTACGGAAGAGATCATATTGCCAACGATGGTGAGTTTGCTTGGCTATGAGATAGAATTAAATCCTTGTTGCCATGATTTTGTTAATTACAAGAAAGCTTATACAACAGAAGAATTAGATTGTGCATTTAATGATCCTAATGCTTTTTGGGTGCATCCTATAAATCGTAAATACGATGATCACCTTAGGAAACATACCCGCAAACACTTAAATAATTATATACAAAAGCCCGAAGAAATACATAAAGAAGATGATAAGCAGGTATTGTTTTTGCCTGCACAAGTTTTAGATGAAATTAAGCAAATTGAGGGGTGGTTAAGTGAAGGTGAAGCCGAATTATTACTTGCCTGTGGATTGAAAGCATGTAACCAATTTCCAAATGGACATTTAGTTGAGGTTGGCAGCTACCACGGTAAAGCAACAACTCTGCTTGGAAAGCTGGCAAGATCCATATCAGATAATGTAAAAGTTTATTCCATCGATCTACACAATGGAATATTAGGTT
>NZ_CAMLHF010000224.1 GCF_946479715.1 uncultured Pedobacter sp.
CGACCACCGAGATCTACACTCTTTCCCTACACGACGCTCTTCCGATCTGCCACTCTATAAAATCGTGAAAACAATAGATGTAGAGAACGCAGTACCTTCTGATCAGGACCTAAACTCTGGTAGTACAAACGGAGATGGTTACAACTATCCCTTGATGAAAAGTTATTCATTAGGCTTAAGCTTAGGATTTTAACCTTATTGATGAACATTATAAACAGATAATCATGAAAAAACAATATATATGGATCCTACTGAGCTGCTTGTGTTTTACAGCCTGTAAGAAGCTTGATCAGGAACCTCAATCTACCCCAACAAATAAAGCTGTTTTTGGCAGTGAAAGTGGTCTGAAGCTCTATACCAACTCTTTTTATGCAATGGAATTCCTGCCTAAAAACTCTACAAGTCAGGATGCTGTTTCTGACTACCTCGCTGTAAAATCTGTTTCCGATTTTATAAGACCCGGGATATTCACTCCAAGTCAGAGTTCAGGATGGACATGGACCGACCTTAGAAACATCAATTACTTTATTGAAAATTGTAAAGATCCTTCCGTTCCTGTTGATATTAGAAATAACTACCTGGGTATAGCCAGATATTTCAGGGCATATTTTTATATGGAGAAAGTGAAGAGATTTGGTGATGTACCATGGATTGGCAAACCACTAAATATCAATGACCCAGCATTATATGCCGGTCGCGATAAAAGAGCGTTGGTTATGGATTCTGTGTTGGCCGACCTTGATTTTGCCTGTGCTAACATCAAAGCAACTAACGATGCAACCCGCAGTACAGTTACCAAATGGGTGGCCTACGCTTATAAATCCAGAATCTGTCTTTTTGAAGGAACTTTCAGGAAATATCATACTGAACTTGGCCTGCAGTCTAGCGCATCTGCGTGGCTTGAAAACGCTGCATCGACCTCTAAAGAAATCATGGATAAAGGAGGATATTCTATCAATACAGCCGGAGGCCCAGGGGTATCTTACCGCCAGGTGTTTACCAGCACGGTACCTGTTGCAAGTGAAGTACTACAGGCTGCTGTAAGTGACCTTACTTTAAATGTATTGAATGAGGCAAACTGGTGGTGGACCAGTGGTACATATGGTGCCAAAGCAAGTTTTACCAGAACATTTATCAATACCTATTTGAATCTGGATGGAACTCCTTATACCAACGACCCTGCTTATACTACCATGCTGTTTAAGGATGAAGTGAAAAACAGAGACCTTAGATTAAAACAGACCATCCGCTCTGGAAATTATAAAAGAATAAGCGGAGGTGTACAAATTCCCGCGCCTCCGGTATTCTCGTATACTTTTACTGGTTATCAACCGATAAAATGGACATTGGATGATATGTATTATGATGCTGGAGCACTTAATATTAACTCAATTGCTCTATTCCGTTATGCTGAAGTGCTGTTAAACTACGCCGAAGCAAAAGCAGAACTTGGTACGCTTACCAATGAAGACTGGGCTGCGACCGTGGGAGTACTTAGGGCAAGAGGTGGAATAACAGGAGGATTATCAGCTAAACCTATAATTGCCGATCCTTATCTTATAGCCAACTATTTTCCTGGAATTACGGATCCATCGATTTTGGAAGTAAGACGTGAAAGAGGTATTGAGCTTAGTCTGGAAGGGCTTCGCTACAGTGATCTCTTAAGATGGAAAAGAGGGCCACTTATGGATCAGGAATGGGACGGTTTTTATGTTCCTGCTTTGGTTACTCCAATGGATCTAAATGAGGATGGCATACTTGATGTAGCTTTCTATCAGGGCACAAAGCCAACACCTGCAGTTGCAGGAGTTACCTATGTAGACGTTTCAGCAACAATTGGTGGTAAAACAAATTCCCAGTTGCTCAAAAATGGTACTTTTGGAGAACTGACCTGGATGAATGAAATAGTGAGAAAATGGGATGATAAAATGTATTATTATCCGATTCCTCAGGCAGACCTACAAAAAAATCCTGCGCTTGGACAGAATCCAGGTTGGCAAAGTAATTAATTAGATTATATAACAAATTAAATAGACATGAAAATAAGACAAATCATTCTTTCTGTATTTTTGGTAGTACTGAGCATTAGTGCGTCTGCACAAAAGTTCACCATCGGATCTTTTAATGTTCGTTACGACAATGCCGGAGACGAAGGCAACAGATGGTCGCAAAGGGCTCCTGTAGCTGCAAATCTCTTACGTTTTCACGAATTCGATATCTTTGGTATTCAGGAAGGATTAAAGAATCAGGTAGATGACCTCAGTAAATTATTGCCAGAGTATGCTCATTATGGTTTAGGCCGTGATGACGGTAAGGATGCTGGCGAGCACTCTTCTATCTTTTATCGTCAGGATAAATTTAAATTACTTGATAAAGGTGATTTTTGGTTGTCCGAAACTCCTGATAAACCAGGCAAAGGATGGGATGCTACTTGCTGTAACCGTATTTGTACCTGGGTACATCTTCAGGATATAAGCAGTGGCAAAAAGTTTTACTACTTTAATGCGCACTTTGATCATCAAGGTAAAATTGCACGCGTAGAAAGCGGCAAACTGATTGTAAAAAAAATCAGCGAAATAGCAGGTGATGCACCGGCTATTTTTACTGGAGATTTAAATGGCGGTCAAAAGAGCGAATGGTATTTAACTTTAGCCAATTCAGGTCTTTTAACTGATACCTATACGCAGGTTAAAAACCCATATGCAAATAATTCATCATTTAATGCATGGGGTAAAAGTGTAGATGGTTATGAAATTATTGACCATGTATTTGTTACCAAAGGTTTTAAAGCCGACAAATGGGGCATTCTTACCGATACTTATCATGGTAAATTTGTTTCAGATCATTTCCCGATTCTGGTAAACGTAACATTAGTAAAATAATCTATTAACTACTAAGAGGCCATACTATTTTATAATGGTATGGCCTCTTTTTTGTTGGGTATTTTACTATGGCTAAAGACAATACAAGCAGATTTAGTAACAGGGTTGAAGACTATGTTAAATATCGCCCGGGATACCCGGTAGAGATCATCGATTTTCTACAGTCTAAGTTTGGTTTATCTCCAGACAAAATTATCGCAGATGTTGGAGCGGGCACAGGAATTTCTGCTGAACTATTTCTCGATTCAGGGTATGAGGTTTTTGCTGTTGAACCAAATACGGAGATGAGGGAGAAGGCTATTGAACTTCTTGGACATCTTCCCGCATTTCACGCAGTAAATGGAACCGCTGAAAACACGCAATTAGAAACTGATAGTATTGATGCTGTGGTGGCTGGCCAGGCCTTTCACTGGTTTGATAGGGATGCTGCCCGGTCTGAGTTTAGCAGAATATTAAAACCAAAGGGTTTAGTTGTACTTATCTGGAACGAAAGAAAAACTAAATCTGCTTTTGAGGTTGCATATGATGAACTCATAATTAAACACGGAAACGATTATGTGAAGGTTGATCATAGAAATATTGATGAAATTAAAATCGGAGAATTTTATGCTCCCGAATCTTTTTCCTATCATCTTTTTCAGAACAAACAGGTTTTTGATTTTTATGGATTGCAAGGGAGATTATTTTCATCCTCTTATATGCCTGCCAGAGGAGAAAATGGTTATGAAGCAATGGTTACGGATTTGAAACAACTTTTTGAGGATTATAAGGAAGATAATTCAATTACCATTAATTACGACACCAAAGTATATATTGGTAGGTGTTGAGCTATTGCTTTCACGATTGTTTAAGAATTGTTCAAGACTCTCTTCAGGGTTGGTTCGGTCTCCATCCGAACCAACCCTGAAGTTGATACGTCATAACTATCAGTTAGTTATGAAAGCATGTGCTTATGACCAGAAGCAAATATAAGTCATGATGAAATGTTTTAATGTAATCTACTATGGGCAATCTAAAGCAATGGGGATAGCAATCTAGCCGCTTTTTCCAATAATTTCTTGTACACAGGGCGTGAATTCCAATAAACAGGATTAATTTTTAATGCATCTTTCAAATCCCTGTAAAAAATATCGCTTAATTCCGTGGCAATTGTAGCATCATATACAATTGCATTCACTTCAAAATTAAGATCGAAGCTTCTGAAATCCATATTGGCAGTACCAACCATAGCTATCTTTTTATCTGTAACCATTGTTTTTGCATGTACAAAGCCTTTCTGGTACTGATAAATTTCTACCCCTGCATTCAGTAAATCACTATAATATGACCTTGCGGCAAAGTTTACAAGTACAGAATCTGATATACCCGGTACCAATAGTTTAACAGAAATTCCACTTAAAGAAGCTATAATCAATGCATCCAGCAGGCTCTCGCCGGGGATAAAGTAAGGGCTTGTAATGAGTATTTCGCTGGTTGCAAGATTGATGGCTTGGAGTATAGAGAATAAAATTGTTGGCGATTCTGAATCAGGCCCACTGGCAGCAATCTGAACAATTTTATTGTCATTTCCATTTTGCGCAGGCTTTGGAGGGAAAAAATCTGTATTGGGCTGTAGTAATTCATCGGCACAGAAATTCCAGTCGCATAGGAATAGGTATTGCAGATATTGTGTTCCGGGACCATCAATTCGCAGATGTGTATCACGCCAGTAAAGTTTATCTGATCCATTGTTAATATACCTGTCGCTAACATTTATGCCACCTACAAAAGCGGTAACACCATCAATTACAATTATTTTACGATGGTTCCTGTAATTGAGGCGATTGGCAAAAAGCATAAAATGCACTTTTAAGAAAGGAAAGGCCTCTACACCGCTCTCTACCAATCTTGGAACCAATTTTTTGCGGATGCTGCGGCTTCCAAAATCATCATAAATAAAACGAACAGTAACGCCTTCTTTAGCTTTTTCAATTAAGGCCTGTTCAATTGCATGACCTATTTTATCATCTTCATAGATATAATACTCAATATGGATATGGTGTTTCGCTTCTTTAATGGCACTTAATACTTCCGGAAATTTTTGCTCACCATTTATTAATAGTTTTAAAGAGTTTTTTGCCGTTAAAGGACTCATAGAATCCTTTAATATCATAAATGCCAACTCTTTGTTGCCAAGAACAGCATTGCCATTTTCCTTAAAAGTGAGCTCCGAATACTGCAGTATGTCGTGCCTGAATTTATTTGCCAGATCATCGTTGCCATAAAGCTTTTTGCTATACATTTTTCTGTGTCGGTAATTAATACCAAAAAAGAAATAGAAGAGCATCCCAAAAAAAGGGACAAATATGGCGAATAACAGATATGCGAGGGTTTTGGTTGTGCTTCTGGTATCGTATATAATGCGCAGACAAACAAAGATTAAAAGAACAACGTAAATGATTTCTGAAATCAGCAGCCAGTCCATAATAGTGATAAGCAGTTAAAACGAATAGATATGTAGTAAGTTAATAATTCCTGATCAATAAATAGATGAATAAATTATATTTACAGTAACAACACACAAGAACCAAACCTAAGAACCAAATTAATGAAAACACTAACTCTTTTTGCGTTATTTTCTTTTTCAATTTCCATGCATGCCAGTGCCCAATTGGAGAAAACCGCATTTCAGACAGGCAGTGCCTGGAAACCCGAAATTGATGTAAGGTCTGATATTGCAATTGTTTACGGGGCAAATGATCGACCGGGTATGACGTTTCAGGAGCGCGTAAACTCCTGGAGAGATCACGGATACCAGACTCACTTTATGACAGGAATAGCATGGGGTGAGTATCAGGATTACTTTTTAGGTAAATGGGACGGTAAAAACCATCAGGATATTGGACAGGTAGAAAGAAATGGAAATGTAATTTGGCATGGGGGTGGAGTTCCTTACATAGTACCTGTTCAATCTTTTCTGGAATATATGAAAACGGCGATCATTAAAAAGGTGATTGATGCAGGCATAACTTCTATTTATTTAGAGGAACCAGAATTCTGGGCAAGAGCAGGATATAGCGAGGTGTTTAAACAGGAATGGAAAAAGTATTATGGTTTTGACTGGCGGCCTCAACATGAGTCGGCAGAGAACACCTACCTATCGAGCAAACTAAAATACCATTTGTATTATGAGGCAATTAAGGATGTTTCTTCATATGCCAAATCATATGGTAAAACCAAGGGGCTGGCTATAAAGGTGTACATAGCTACGCATTCATTGGTTAACTATTCATCGTGGCAAATAGTTAGTCCGGAGGCGAGTTTGGCTTCTTTGCCGGGGATTGATGGATACATTGCCCAGGTGTGGACAGGGACATCTCGCGAGCCAACATATTTTGATGGACAGAAGAAAGAAAGGGTATTTGAAAATGCCTTTCTTGAATATGGTTCTATGGTTTCTATGACTGCACCTACCGGTAGAAAAATGTTCTTTCTTACAGACCCTATAGAAGATTGGCCACGCGATTGGGGCGATTATAAGCTAAATTATCAGGCCACATTTACAGCCAAGTTGCTGTATCCAATGGTTAATAACTATGAAGTAATGCCATGGCCGGAACGTATTTATACCCGACCTTACAAGTTGGCGAACAGCAAAGAGGCAGTGTTAATTCCTAAGTATTATTCTACCCAAATGCAGGTAATGGTTAATGCGTTAAATGATATGCCTTTGTCTGAAAATAAAGTTACTGGTAAGAATGGTATTGGTGTTTTGATGAGCAATAGTCTAATGTTTCAACGATTTCCAGATCATGAGGGATATGACGATCCGCAGTTTTCTAATTTCTACGGACAAACATTGCCATTGTTGAAAAATGGGGTGCCAGTACAAACGGTACATATGGAAAATCTTTCCTTTAAAGGAACGCTTAAAGACATAAAAGTATTAGTAGTTAGTTACTCAAATATGAAGCCTGTTTCGGCTGAGGTACATAAGTACATTGCAGATTGGGTTAAAAGTGGTGGTGTGCTGTTCTATTGCGGACGCGATGATGATCCTTATCAATCAGTTATGGAATGGTGGAACACAAAAGGGAATCAATTTAAAACCCCTTCAGATCATTTGTTTAGCTTAATGAATGCAAAACCAATTGAAAATAAAAAGGTCTCGGTAGGCAAAGGGGCAGTTTATTTGATTAAGCAAAATCCCAAAGAATTTGTGTTAAATGCCAATTCAGCAAACACTTATCTGGATCTTGTTAAGCATGCTTATGAGTTGGATGCAAAAGCAGGAAAATTATCCTTTAAAAACAATCTTTACTTACAAAGAGGGCCATATGATATTGTTTCTGTAATGGACGAATCTGTAAGTAATGAGCCATATAAAATTAAAGGCCCTGTTATTGATCTTTTTGATCCAAATCTTCCGGTGCTTGCAGAGAAGGTGATTAAGCCAGGGGAACAAGCTCTTTTATACAATGTACTGCGTATAAAAGATAAAACTAAGCCTATGGTTTTGGCTACAGCATCAAGAATATATGATGAAGTAAGGAATGGAAGAGCATATTCGTTTATATGTAAAAGCCCTGCAAAAACGGTTAACAGTATTCGTGTTTTACTTCCGGCCAAACCCGCAAAGAGCACTGTTTTAAACAACAATGGTGAAGAAATAGCCGACGTAAATACCTCATGGGATGAGCGCTCAAATACACTTTATCTGGGTTTTGATAATAGCCCGGATGGGATAAAAGTAAACCTTACCTGGTAACTGGCAACTAACGCGCGAATATTTCAAACAACCTGCGATATGCTTTGTTGTTAAAATAAAAAAATCATGATCACTCCAGAAAACAACATACCTCTTGATGATTCTGAAAATTCAGAAGCAGAGGATCAGCAAAGTCAAAAAGACATTCATTCAAATGGTCTGGATGATACATTTGAAGAAGAGAAAGTAGAACAGCCAGAAATAGAATTATTCGAGCAAGCCTCTAAGGCTTCTGAAGCATCTTATACTTTAGAGCCTGAAAAGGGAATAGCGCCGAAAAAGGAAGATAAATGAAGAAAGTTTTAATTCTACTTGTTGTTCTTACTTGCAGCATAGTTGCTGGTAGGAGCCAGGTAGCATCTGTTAATTCTATAGTGAAGGGAGCTGAAAAAAGCTATCATGCAGGCGAATACGACAGCACATTAATCAAACTGGAGCAGGCACAAAAAAATGCAGGGAAAATAACCCCTGCTATTTTGTATTGGCGGATTTTGGCACAAAAAGCCCTATTGCCCGGAGTTAAAGATCCAGCATTTTATACCAATATGAAGAAGTTTGAAGAGCTGGAAATGCTAAGGGAAAATTGTAGTGTTTACTTGAAAAGTTATGGGAAATTGCCAGCTTTTATTGAAGAATCTAATAAAGTATATCAAGTGCAGCGGAGTTTGAAAGGCTATCCAGTAGCGAAAG
>NZ_CAMLHF010000225.1 GCF_946479715.1 uncultured Pedobacter sp.
TTAATTTTATTCAGGTGCTCAATCAGAAAATCAGAAATGTTTTCCATTTCAATATTCGGATCAAAGGCATTTTTGTACAATACATCATGAACTATAGCGATAGGCTCATCAACACCTCTAAAGGTGATACGCCTTTTCAGGTTTCTAAAATCGCGGTAATAGCATCTGAACAAGATCTGGCGAAGCATTTTTGATACCTGCACAGTCGATTCGGTATGTACATTAGGGTTCCCGTCTCTGTCACCACCTGGCCAAAAACCTAGTTCTATAATCTTCTTAGAGTCCAGGCTGTAATCGTTCAGGCTTTTGTCTATTTCCGATTGAATGTTTGCTGCTGCAAAATAAAACACATTTTCCAGGTACCATGCTAAACTTAGCGCCTCATCAACCGGGGTTGGCGATTTTTTATTGAAAAATGGCGTTTTACCTAACTGCTGAAGCAAAAGATGGATGCTGGTGATGTCATTAATTTTAATGGCCGCGGTAAGGTCTGTGATGATAGACAATACACTACCGGGATAAAATTGAGTGGGGTGTGCGGTTAAAACAAGTCTTAAAGAGAATTCCTCAATCAGTTTTTCTATTTTCTGATTTAAAGAGCTGTCATCAATTCCTTTTTTTAGATAAGAGAGCAATGCATTGTGCTCATCAGAAGCATTCAGTTTGTTAAAAGATGCGTCTTCAACAGCATCAAATAACACCACCTGGCGCTCAATGTATTGGATAAATCTGAACAGAAGATCAATCACGTCCTTAGCCCCGTTATTTTGCGTATACTTCTTGAAAAAAGCATTAATAATTTCTGCCGGAGTCTCATGGTTATTTACACCATCTTCACAGTACTTTATAAATAATGGCAACAGTGTGCCGGTATCTTTAATCTTGTAAAAAGGAAGGGTAAGGAAAAGGCTGTTATAGAGTTCAAATCTGGATACTACTTCGTTGTTAAATACTGATTCTCTCTGACCTTTTGCGCGTTGTTTCTGCATCATATTTAAAGGGTATTTTTTCGCGCTTAAGCTACCAAAAATGATTCAAAAAAAAGACCTCAAAGTGCTATTAATTTAATTTTGATTTTTTTGCAAAAAAAACTAACTTAGTACCATAGAGGTTAAACAAATCCTTTTAAACTTATGTGCTGATTTGAGGGCGGAAACGCAATAAATGAAGCAATTTAATTGTTAATTTTTTGGGGTAAAACAGCCGTTAAGATTTTCTTAACGGCTGTTTTGTTTAATGTAAATCAGCGGGAACTTCAACATTCTTTTTGAACTTTTGAAGATACAACAGCGGAATTGAACATAAAAGTATCAGTCCGGCCACCCAATATGCATCACTATAAGTGAGCAGTAATGACTGTTTTGTAACGGTACCTTCAATGGCTTTTACAGCCAAAGATTTTGCGTCTAAATAGTTATATCCCTTGGCCATAAAATTCTTTATAAAGCCATTAAAACGATCGGTAAATGCAGGGTTATATTCATTAATATTTACAAGTAAATTGCTGCGGTGAAAACCCTGGCGAACATGTATCAAAGTAGTTAATGCAGCGATACCAAATGAACCGCCAAGTTGTCTCATCATGTTGTTCAAACCAGAGCCTTGTCCAATCTCAGCACCTTTCAAATCCTGAATAGCCAAAGTGGTTAAAGGCACGAACAATAATGCCATACCAACACCTCTTATCATCAAAGGAAGAAAGAAATCATTTGTGCCTGATTGCAGCGTAGATTTACTGAGCATCGAACAAAATACGAAGAAGAGAAACATCCCGATGGTTGCCATAAACTGAGCCGGGATGCCTTTTTTAAGGAAAATCCCAATAAACGGCATCATCACGATGGTACATAAACCACCCGGGAACAGCAATTCCCCGGTTTGCAGAGGCGAAAAGCCCAGCAAATTCTGGCAAAATACAGGGAACACGAAAACGGATCCATAAAGCCCGAAACCCAGGATAAACGAGGTAAACATACCCACAGAAAAGCTCCTGTGGCGCATAATCTTAAAGTTCACAATAGGGTGGTCGGTACTCAACTCCCTCCAAATGAACAGTAGTAAGCCAAGAACAGATGTAACTGCAAGTGCTGTAATGTAAGGGGTGGCAAACCAGTCTTCACTTTCACCTTTTTCCAATACTGTCTGTAAACTTCCAACAGCAATGGCAAGTAATGCAATACCCCACCAATCTACAGGCATACCTTTTCCATCCTTAGGCGTCTCTCGAACAAACATATAGGTACAATAGGCTGCCAGAATCCCGACGGGAATATTTACATAAAAAATTAACGGCCATGAACTGATCTCTAACAAATAACCACCAATTGTTGGCCCTACAGTAGGCCCTACAACTGCGCCCAATCCAAACAAAGCCGTGGCAATACCAACATCTTCTCGTGGCCAGGTTTCAATTAATATCGCCTGAGCGGTAGAAATTAAGCCCCCACCGGCAAGTCCCTGCAATATGCGAAAAAGGATCAGCTCTTCGAGGTTGGTTGCATTTCCACAAAGGAAAGAGGCGATGGTAAAAAGTATGATAGAGAACAGGAAATAGTTTTTTCGGCCAAAACGACTACCCAGCCATCCAGACATGGGCAGTACAATTACATTGGCTACAGCGTAGCCGGTAGATAACCAGGCAACATCCTCCAGGGTGGCGCCAAGGTTACCTTGTATTTGGGGTATAGCAACGTTTACAATAGTGGTATCAATCAGCTCCAGTAACGAAGCTGTGATCACTGTAAAGGTTATTATCCACTTTTTTAAACCTTTCTCGGCCATTTTTAGTCTTTTATAGAAACAGAAACCTTAACACTCATACCAGGGCGTAATTTTGCCATGATCTCTTTAGGTGCTTTAGTGATTTTTATTTTTACGGGTACACGTTGTACTACTTTTACAAAGTTACCTGTAGCATTGTCGGGAGGTAACAAAGAACCTTTTGCACCGGTAATAGGAGCAAAGTTGTAAACCTCACCCTGTACATCAGCATCCGGATAAGCATCAACCACTACCTTAACTTTTAATCCAGGATTGATTTCTTCCAATTGGGTTTCTTTAAAGTTTGCTGTAACGTATATGCTGTTTTCGTTAACAACAGAAAATAAAGACTGGCCGGCCTGTACCAGCTGTCCCTTTTGGACATTCTTTTTAGAAACAATTCCTGTTGCCGGTGCTTTAATGTCAGTATATGATAGTTGTAATTTAGCAAAATCAACTTCCGACTGCTGCTGGCTAACGCCAGTATTGCTTACCGCTAACTGTGACTGAGTAGTGCCAACCTGCTTAACTGCAGCGGTATATTGATCTTTAGCGGCAGTAAATGCGGCCTGGGCCGATTCTTTTTGCGCCTTAGCCTGGTCAAATTGCTGCTGGGTAATAGAGCCATCTTTAATCAGGTTTGCATAGCGGTCGTAATCTTTTTGTGCTAAAGATAATTTAACTCTTGCCTCCTCAATATTAGCCCTTGCGGTACTTGTATTGGCAGCAGTGGCCGCAATTTGCGATTCAGAAACACCTACACCAGCACTGGCACCTTTTTGTCCTGCCATGGCCTGCTCAAGCTTTACTTTGTAATCGCTATCATCAAGCTTAACCAAGATATCGCCTTCTTTTACAGAGGTGTTTTCTTCAAATTTAATTTCCTTTACATAACCACCAACACGTGCAACTACAGGGCTGATGTCTCCATCAATCTGTGCATCATCCGTATCAACGTGTTTGCTGTAATAAATATACTCTTTGGTGCCAAAAATGGCTCCAATTACAATTAATACCCCTAATATGATTGGTATAACTTTGTTTTTCTTTTTCTTTTCAGTTGTCATTGCTGTAATTTGTTATGGTAGTTATTGGGCGATTTTTCCTGTTGATTTTAATAGCGTGTAGTAGGCCAGTCCGGCATCTGCTTTAGCTAATTCTAAGTTGATTTTTGCCTGGTAAAGCAATGTTTCGGCATCGATACGGTCGATGGCAGAGGCAACATTGTTTTTGTATTTTGAAGCCAGTAAATTGTCGTTTTCTGTAGCCTGGGCAATAGAAGTTTCAAGCACTTTTATTTTGTTTAATGCCAGCTGATAATCCTGATAATTTTTATTGATCTCCGTTTTCACCTGATCAGATAAAATATCTTTTTGGATGTCCACATTTTTTTGTTGAATCCGGGCCTCTGTTACTTTGTTTTTGTTAGTCCATAAGCTTCCTATATTCCAAGAAATATTGGCTCCAAGCGTCATTGGTACAATGTACTGGTTGGTTGGAGGGATAAATTTGCCGCTTGGGTTAATGTAATACAGGTTTGCGCCAACACCAACTGTGGGTATAGTATTTGCCTGGATAGATTTGATGTTCATATCGGCAACCTTGTTCTGCAAATCTGCCTGCTTTAATTCCTGACGGTTAGATAAGGCCAAATCGATATAGGATGTTAATGGCGAAACCGGTTTTAAAGCATTGTCAGGATCAGCAATTTCTATATCTGTATTTTCGTCCAGACCTAATAAAATATCCAGGTTGTAGTTAATTACTTTCCTGTTGTTTTCAATCTCCATTTCGGTTAGCGAAACATTGGCTTGTTGTAATTGAAACCTTAAAACGTCGTTTTTAGTTACTATTCCCTGCTCAAAAAATCGCTGCGATTGCTTTAATTGTCCGGCAATAGATTCCAGATTCTGAGCAACCACTTTTTTGCTTTGCAAAACTTTAAACAACGAATAGTACGTATTTATTACTGCGTAGCTAACTTCTTCTTTGTTTTTATCAGCATCCAAGCGGGCAACATCAGTAAGCAATTTTGTTGATGCTTCTGCATACCTTAATTTACCTCCTCCGTATACTAATTGTTCTACTGCGGCAGTACCTATAAATGCATCTGCTCTGTTGGGCAAATTAATTGGATCTGCGCCACCAATGCTTAATTTATTAGTGGGGATCTCGGCATGGTTGTATAAAAATGAAGCACTGGCGGTAGGCAGTGCATTGTCTTTAACTGATGCGAGTTTAGAAACAGCTTCATCAATTTTACTTTGTGATAGTTTTAAGTTCTTGCTGTTACTTATGCCTAACTCAATTGCTTCCTGCAGGCTTAGCTTTTTTATGTTTTGGGCATATAGCATTCCAGGGAGCAGAAAAGCGACAAGGCTTAATTTAATTGTGTTGCGTATCATTGTTGGGGTGTTAGATAAATAGTGATGAGATCCTTTAAATGGGTAATTAAACGATCCGTGATGATTTTTCGGTCTTCTTTGTTGTTGATGTCCAACGTAGTTCCTGATGTTATTTTAGAAGGGGAGATGGCTACATAGCTTATGGTTCCCATTACAGTGGCGATAAGCATTTTTACATCCACTTTTCTAAAACTTCCATCTTCAATTCCATCTTCTATAATGTGCTGTATAACCAAAAGATTTTCAGCCATTGCATTTTTTATGGTGATGAACATTTCAGGTCTTTGAGATAAAGACAGTTCTCTATGCATCATTTTATGGAAAGTGTGATTGCAAAGTATGCGTGTGGCATAGCCATCAACTACTTTTAACAGTTTTTCCATTCCCGATAGCCGGTCTCTGCTAATACTGTTCAGTTCTTCTTTAAATCCTTGTATCCGGTTATTCATCATTTCAACGAATACGCCTTCTTTTGACCCAAAATAGTAGTTAATCATAGCCATATTTGCGCCTGCCTCTTTCGCAATCTGACGAGTTGAGGCTCCTTCATATCCTAATTCAGCAAACAGCTTTGAAGCTGCTTCCAGAATACTCGATCTCTTATCTGCTTTTTCCATGTAATCAAATTGTGGCACAAAATTAATCAATCGATTGATTAATTTATATCTAATTTTATAGCGGCAATGTTTGTTGACTTTGTGTTGACAAAAGTCAGCGTGTACCGCCGTCATGATGGTCTGCGTTCCCATCATCTCGACGATAGGAGAGATCTCGTGGTTATGCACGCTCAAGAGATCTCTCCTATCGTCGAGATGACGATTGTATCAGCACGGCGGTTGCAGTCAAGGCCGGTTGCTACCAAAGAGGAGTGTGCCCAAACAAAAAAAGCCTGCTCAAATATGAGCAGGCTTCCTAAACATTCCTATTTAAACTTAGCTGTTCTGTTGATCGAGCCATTTTTTCTCAACAAGATAAGATACAATTAGCCCCAGGCCTCCAAAAATGAAGATTGACCCAAAATAAACTGCTACAGCTTCTTCATCATCTATGCCTGCTTGCAGCACGCAAAATAGTGCAGTTAGTATGCCCAGCCCTAAACCAACCATTAGCAATCCAAATTTTAAACTCAAAAAAGGAGTAGGGGCACTTTGTCTAGATCTGGCAATTCCTGGATCTATTCCACGCTCTATCATTGCCATTTTTTCTTTGTTAGACATGTATCTTATGCCAAAAACCATTGCTGTTGTACAAACAAAAAGCGATATAAATACTAATTCTGGTCCCATGTTATTCTATTTTATATTTTAAATGTTCTGATGTTTTGAATCTGTGTTCTGTGTGCTATGACTACATCAAAATATTTCAGGTTACACAGATTTTAAAAAAATGTTTGTCGCTGTTATTTTATCTTTATCTAAATTTTGAAATACATTGGATGAGCTTATAAAAAAAATAAACAGCATTTATCCTCTAAAGCCCGATAGCCTTAAGCTTTTGCTCAATGAGATGCATAAGATAGAGTTACCCAAAAACAAGGTTTTAGTTGAGGCAGGACAAATAGGTCGCTCGGCTTACTTTATCAAGAAAGGCATTGCACGCGCTTATTGTGAAGGAAAAGATAACCAGATCACCTTTTGGTTTGGCCTGGAAGGAGATTTTGTATTTTCCTACAACAGCTATATAAATGGACAGCCGGGCTATGAGAGCATAGAATTATTAGAGAACAGCATTCTTTATGAAATTAAAGACGAAGTGTTACAGCGCTTATTTTTAGAAAATATAGACCTTGCAAACTGGGGCAGAAAACTGGCAGAGCTTGAGCTGATTAAGCTAGAGGAACGCTATATCTCCAGATTATTTAAATCGGCATCAGAATGTTATGCCGAATTGCTTAAAAACTCACCCAATTTAATTCAAAGAATCCAGTTGGGATACATCGCTTCTTATCTTGGAGTTACACAGGTTACCCTTAGCCGGATCCGTGCTGAAATTAAGTAGCAGTTTCATTTTTTAACATTTGTAAAAAAATGGCCTGTTAATTCGCCCTAATTTTGCAGAAAAAAAAATTATGAGCTGGATTATTTTAATCATTGCCGGATTGTTTGAGGTTGGATTTACCACCTGTTTAAAGCTATCCAATAACTTTACCAACTTTAAATGGAGTTTGGCTTTTGCCGTTTGTATTTCGTTAAGTTTTTACTTCCTAAACAAAGCAACCCAAACTTTACCTATGGGAACAGCATACGCTGTGTGGACAGGTATAGGGGCGGTAGGAACGGTAATAGTTGGTATATTATACTTTCAGGAGCCCGCTAATTTCTGGCGTATCTTTTTTATTGCAACACTAATTGGCTCAATTCTGGGGTTAAAATTCTTTGCTGGAAGCCATTAGTTTTAGGGGCTTTCCCTTATGCTATTGTGCCTTCTGTTCGTCAAGTTGAATTTATTTCAGCATGACGAAGATTTCTTGTAACCTGCATACACACACCGGCGTCATAGCTGTATATGCAGCAACAGCAAACAGATCAAGACCTAATTGCAGAAGTCCTGATGGGTAATACCTCCGCTTATTCGGGATTGGTAAAACGCCATCAGCGCTTTGTATTTACGCTTGCTGTGCGTTTTGCTAAAAACAGGGAAGATGCAGAAGAAATAGCTCAGGATTGCTTTGTAAAGGCATATAAGGCCCTAGGTACATTTAAGCAAACGTCTAAATTTTCGACATGGCTATATACCATTACTTATACTACAGCGATGTCTTTTTTGCGCAAAAAAAGAATAGATACTCAGTCAATACACGGAAATGAAAATGAACTGGAGCTAGAGGGGCATAAATCTGATTTGAGTGATAACCTGGCCGAAAGAAAATCGACAAACAGATACCTTGATGAGGCAATTTCTACGCTGCCTAATGATGATATCGCGATAGTTACGTTGTTTTATAAGGGCGAACAAAGTTTAGAGGAAATTGCGACAGCACTAAATATGCCGGCAAATACAGTTAAAATCAGGCTGTATAGAGCAAGGGCAAAACTAAAAGAAC
>NZ_CAMLHF010000226.1 GCF_946479715.1 uncultured Pedobacter sp.
GAATATTTTGTTTTAAGCCAAAGGTTGGTTCCCAAAACATATAGTCTTACTTTGCCCAACCTTACTTTTGAAGTTACTGATGCAGGCAAAGTATAGCCTAAAGAGGCTGCTTTAAGTCTGATGAAAGATCCATCTTCCAGATATCTGCTGTTCTGTTCGATGTTATAATTATTACCCACACTGGTAACCCGAGGTGTATTGGTAATATCTCCTTCTTTTTGCCACCTGTTCAGTTGACTCTTTAAAATGGATCTGGATGCATCTCTTGTACCCCCACCTTCCAAAATGTACTTGTTAAAATTGAAGACTTTATTGCCATATTGGTAAGTAAACAAAACGTTCAGATCAAATCCTTTATAGCTGATATTATTAGAAAAACCACCAAAGAAATCAGGAATGAGATTACCCATTAGCTGACGATCTGCCGTTGTCACAGTGGTTCCTGTGGTTCCATCGGCATGTTGAAATATAGCATCTCCTGTTGTAGGGTCAACATATAGCTGTTTATACAACCAGAAACTTCCCAATGCAGCCCCTTCCTGAGTTCTTCTATATTCTCTGGCTTCAAAAGTGATAGGGCTAACCAGTTTCTCAGCACGATTTACATTTCTTGAAATGTTAAAATTTGCCGACCACTCAAAGTCCTTAGATTTTATAATTGTTCCGGTTATAGCCAGTTCAATTCCCTTATTACTTACTTCACCGGCATTAGCTAATGTGCTTGAATACCCTGTTGACTGTGGCACAGGCAAATAAAGCAAAGCATCTGTGGTGTATTTGTAGTAAGCATCAAAATTCAGAAACAACCTGTCCTTAAATAAACCCAGATCTATTCCCGCGTTGTAAGTAGTGGTTTTTTCCCATTTCAAATCCGGATTTTTTAATTGTGCGGGTGCTACACCAGGTTTAGGTCCGCTTGTCAGGTTATCAGGATACGCCGCCGAGCCAGACCATAAACCCAATGCGGCATAGTCGTTAATACCATTTTGATTTCCGGCAGAACCGGCACTTAGCCTAAGCTTGAATTCGGATATTGTTTCAGAATTTTGTAAAAAGGCCTCCTGTTTGATCCTCCATGAAGCGCCTATACCAGGAAAGAATCCCCAGCGGTTATTGGCACCAAATTTAGAGGAACCATCAGCTCGGATTACACCTTCAAGAAAATATTTATTATCGAGACTGTAGTTCAGCCTACCAAAAAATGAAGCAAGTGTAGACTTCGATCTCCTCTGATCAGCTGTCCTCACGGAAGCAGCAGAGATTTGCTGAAAGAAATTATTTGGGAAACCCTGCCCTACTTCCTGAGCTACCTTAACATCGGTACTCTGAATACTATTTCCAATTAAAACAGTAATATTTTGTCTGGAATTAAGTGCCTTTACATAGGACAGCGTTTGTTCATTCTGAATAATCGTGCTGGTAGTAAACACTTCTTTTCTATAGCCCAATGGATTGGGGCTACCACCAATAATTGTTTGATCGTTAAAGAACTCACGTTCATTATAATTATCGTAATCTAACCCAATCGAAGATTTAAACTTAAGACCAGGTAAAATATTAACCTCTATGAACTGATTACCTATATACCGAATGCTTGTGGTTGAGATATTGGTAATATCGGTATTTACAAGATTATCAATATTTTCATAGATAGAACCTCTGGCTGGCGTTCCATCTGCGTTGTATAAAGGCAAGTAAGTCGGGTGGTGCAACGCAGCAAGCAAATGTCCGGCCTGCTGACCAGCACCGCCTCTAACTTGTTGTCTGAATGTTCTGTAAACGCCGTTACTTGAACTAAGGGTTACTTTATCATTCAACTTGCTATCAAGGTTCAATTTAAAACTGCCACGTTGGAAATCAGATGGTTTTAATATCCCTTCCTGATCGGTATAACCGGCACCTATATTATAACGGATCTTCTCACTTCCACCTTGGATACTAAGGTCATAATTCTTAACCTGTGCAGTTCTGAAAACCCTGCTTAATCGATCATAAGTTTGCTGATCTTCTGGATTACCTCTTCCTGGAACACCGTTAATAACATCTGTAACTGGTCTGAACGGACGATTTTCATAGGTTTGATTTAGGCTTGGCTTGTCTTTACCGGAGTTTATCCATTGTTCATTAACAAGCATGGCATGCTCCGGACCAGTAGTGAGTTCCCATAATCTATCAGGATCAGCCTTTTGCCAGCCATGTGATATTTCCAGATTATATTTTGTTTTGCCTAAAGAATATTCGCCCCTTTTTGTAGTTACCAAAATAACTCCATTGGCTCCACGAGAACCATAAATTGCAATAGCACTCGCATCTTTCAATACTTCAATACTTTCAATATCCGCGGGATTTATATCTGCCAGAGGCGATGTTTTTTTTCCTCCAAGATCAAGAGTTGACAAAGAATTGTTATTCACAAATACACCATCAATAACATATAATGGTTCATTGCTTGCATTTATAGAAGCAGTGCCTCGCACTTGTACTTTTACTCCTTCTCCTGGGGAGCCAGAGTAAGTTCCGACCTGAACACCTGCCGCCCTGCCTTGTAATTGGGCATCAAAACTGGCTACAGGAATCTGCTTGGTTTCGGCAGCATTTACCTTAACAATAGCGCCTACAACACTTCTACGCGTTTGGGCGCCATATCCAACAACAACTACATCATTAAGTTGACTTGCACTTTCTTTTAGCTCTACCAAAATTGGGCTTCCGTTAGCTACAAGCTCCTTTTTTTCGTAACCTACATAAGTAATTTCTAAGGTGTAAGGAAATTTCTGGCCCGTAACAAAATCGAACTTTCCATTCTTGTCTGTCTGGACAACATGTGTAGTACCGGTAATGTGAATGCTAACCCCTGGGATTCCAAGCTTTGATACTGCGTCAATAATTTGACCTTTTAGGGTAGAATTAATAAGTGGTTGAGTTTGGGAAAAGGAAATGAGCGGCAATAAGACAATTGCCATGATACTGCTCTTCAATAGCAGTGTCTTTTTTAACAAGGAATAAGCATTATACAAATGCTTACCCTTTTTAAAATTTTGCATAACTTTAAAAAGTTTTAATTAATTAAATTCTATTGGTTGAAACGAGTTGGCATTTCAGTAAGTGATTGGCGTTGCGTACTGAATGCTTTGATAAAGGCAGGATTCTAATCCTGTCTTTATTATTACTTTATAGCTTGAAATGCTATTGCATGGAACAGCAACAACAGTGAGAAGAAGATCTCAATCGATTTAGACTGCAGAGCGCAATTTCTTTTTTTAAGTGTAAAATTCTTTTCATTGTTTGGTTTTGTTTCTTGTCAATTCAAGGCAAATGTAATTGCATTTTTGTTAAAAACAAATAAAATCTATGGATTTAATAGAGTATTAGTGAAAAAAGATATAAAACGATACCTTAGGCTTTAATTAAGTTTAAACAAATTATACTATCCAAACGCATTAAAAATGAAGAAGTATCAACTTTTGCTCTGCCTTTCGTTCATAGCACTTTCCTTATCAGCACAAAAAAAATCAAAAGAGACTTCTGGAAATCCAATATTTCCAGGTTGGTATGCAGATCCTGAAGGAGCTATATTCGGTAAAGAATATTGGATTTACCCAACCTATTCTGCCAAATATGAAGAACAGACATTTATGGACGCCTATAGTTCAAAAGATCTTGTTACCTGGAAAAAACATCCGCACATTATTGATACAAGTAATGTTAAATGGGCAAAAAAAGCTGTATGGGCACCATCAATAATTAAAAAAGGAAATAAATACTATCTCTTTTTTGGTGCTAATGACATTCAAAATGATAATGAATTAGGTGGCATAGGCGTTGCCGTTTCAAATAAGCCGAACGGCCCATTTAAAGATCTTATCGGCAAACCCCTGATCGATAAATTTCATAATGGTGCACAGCCAATTGATCAATATGTCTTTAAAGATAAAGACGGACAATACTATCTATTTTATGGTGGCTGGTCTCATTGCAACGTTGTAAAATTAAGTGATGATTTTAAAAGCATTGTGCCATTCCCAGATGGAACAACTTATAAAGAGGTAACACCTAAGGGATATGTTGAAGGACCTTTTATGTTTATCAAAGATGGAAAATACTACTTCATGTGGTCGGAAGGCGGATGGACTGGTCCAGATTATTCAGTAGCTTACGCCATAGCAGATTCACCTCTTGGTCCGTTTAAACGTATAGATAAGATATTAAAACAAGATCCATCTATCGCTACAGGTGCGGGTCATCATTCAATAATCAAGAATCCAAAAACTGGCGATTATTACATTATATACCATCGTCGTCCATTAGGAGAAACGAATGGTAATCATAGAGTTACCTGCATAGACAAAATGGAATTCGATGAAAATGGATTGATCAAACCTATTAAAATCACTTTCGAAGGCGTAAGTGCTAATCCCCTATAGGACGGTTAGCATCACCCCAGTCGGACAATAATCGGAGAACTGGCTCAAGCCTCAATCCTAATTCTGTAAGCTTATACTCTACCCTGGGCGGAACCTCAGGGTAGATCATTCTACTTACCAAACCATCATTTTCCAGTTCTCTAAGCTGTAAAATCAATATCCGCTCGGAAATATTAGGCATTGATTTACGAAGTTTACTGTACCTTAAGCTTCCATAATTTAACAGGCGCCACAATATAGTGGGCTTCCATCGGCCGCCAATTAAATCTAAAGTATAGGCCATACCACAACTAGCATTTATCTGTACCTCGTTTTCGAGGTTCGTAGAACTTTCTTTTCTCATTACTTACATTTATGTTAGTACTATACAATTTTATCAGTACATACAATTGTAAAAGTACAAATATACCTTTGCAATAAGTATTTAAACTAATATTTATTACAGAAACAGATATGGAACATTTGAAAAACAAAGTAGCAGTAGTAACCGGCGGAAGTCGTGGTATAGGAGCTGCGATTGTAAAAAGACTTGCAAAAGAAGGTGCAACTGTCGCTTTCACGTATGTAAATGGGAAAGAAAAAGCAGATGCATTAGTTAATGAGCTAACGGTAATAGGTTCAAAAGTTTTGGCAATTAAAGCAGATAACGCTATTGAAGGAGAAATTACGGCCGCAATACAAAAGACCATTACAACTTTCGGAAAACTAGACATACTGGTTAATAGCGCCGGAGTTTACATTGGAAAACCATTTGAAGAACATACCCTGGCTGATTATGATATCACTATGGCAGTAAACGTAAAAGCTGTAGTGGAGGCGTGCCTAATTGCTGCGAAAAAGATGGAAAACGCGGGCAGGATCATAACCATAGGAAGTAATATGGCCGATAAAGTGCCTGCTGCTCAGGGCACATTATATGCGATGAGCAAATCTGCTCTAAGCGGACTAACAAAAGGCTTGTCGCGTGACCTGGGATCTAGAGAAATTACTGTTAATTTGGTACAACCGGGTCCTATAAATACAGACATGAACCCTGAGACCTCAGAACATGCAGATTTTCAGCGAAGCTTAATGGCAATAAAAAAATATGGCCGACCAGAACATATAGCTGATGTGGTGGCATATTTAGCAAACCCTAACAGTGGCTACACCACAGGCTCAATAATTACAATTGATGCTGGAACTACCAGCTAATTGCTAGCATACAGCGCAACCATTTTAGTTTGCGCTGTATTCTTGTTATTCCCAAATGTCATTTACGGCAGTAAGGATAACCGGTTTGCCATCTGTAACCATTATAGTATGTTCATGTTGCGCCACATAGCCACCCTTGTTACCAACCAATGTCCATCCATCCTTTTCCTGATCAGCATAAGTTGAAGCGGTGGCAATAAATGTTTCAATAGCTACAATGGAATTCTTTCTGAAGCGCGTAGTATTAAATCTATCATAGCAGTTTAAGATCTCATGCGGTTCTTCGTGTAAACTTCTGCCTACTCCATGTCCGGCAAGGTTTTTTATCACCTTATATCCAGATTTACGGGCTTCTGTTTCAATCAATCTACCGATATCTGAAATCTTTACACCACCTTTTATCTGATCTATAGCTTTACGTAATATTTGTTTTGAGGCATCTACAAGTGGCTGAAGCTCATTTATATCTTCTCCTAAAATAAATGAACCACCATTATCAGCCCAAAAACCATTTAACTCAGCAGATACATCAATATTAATAATGTCGCCTTCTTTAAAAACTTTATTTTCCGTAGGGATACCATGAGCAATCTCATTATTCACGCTTATGCAAGTCCATCCAGGAAAATCATAAGTCAGCTTAGGTGCGGATTTTGCACCTAGGGCACTTAAAATTGCTCCTCCAAAATCATCCAATTCTTTAGCTGTCATACCTGGAGCAGCATGTTCCCTCATTTGTTTAAGGGTTTCTGCTACCGCATTACTGATCTCCTGCATTCCTGAAAGTTCTTCGTCTGATGTAATTGACATGGTCTTTTTTTATACAAAGATAGAAATATTTAAACTTACCTGCTTCCTTGCTCAACAATCTGTAGAGGAACTCCACAGCTTTCCGAAACCCTCAACAAAATAAACCTCTGAAAATCAGACTGGTGCCAAAAAACATATACTTAGGCACTATTATGTAGCATAGTCTAAACATAATTAACAAGAATATTAATTGAAATTTAAAATAAGTATTATGAAAAAGATCATTTTATCAGCAGCATTTTTAGCAGTAGCAGGATTAACAACAGTAAAAGCAAGCGACATTAAAAACCCAGTAGAAGTTGCTGTAAGACAAGATAGTACTACAAAAACTCCAGTTGAATTAAAAGACCTACCTGAGCCGGTTCAAAAAACTTTACAAGCTGAACCAGCAAAAGAATGGACTCCAACTGCAGCATTCCTTGTTGTTAACGCAGACAAATCTGAGTATTACCTGATTAATGTTAAAAAAGGAGAAGAAACAGGATCTCTTAAGATCGACAAAGACGGTAAAGTGGTTCAATAAATCACGATACATATATAGCTAATACACACAAAAGCCGGAGGATTCCGGCTTTTGTGCTTTTTATTAAACCGTTACTTAGAATAAATCATCATATTTAATCGTTGTATAGAAATATGAGAATAGGACTAATTACGCTTTTATTATTTTGCTGCTCTGCTACGTATGCCCAATCTTTTAAGTATCCGTTGCTTATCCCTCAAGGAAAAACCATAAAATCACTCATTCCAGCCCAATGGAAGGTTATAGATTCTGTTTATGGAGATTTAAACAATGATAAAGTTGAAGATCTGGCCTTGATATATGAGTTTTATGCCGCTGTTAAAGAAAACAGAGCATACGGAGATAATACTACAGAACTTATCACCGAAATCCAAAGACCCAGGATGCTGGCAGTCTATTTTAAATCGGGCAGAAACTACAAACTAGTTACCCAAAACAACAATTTTATTTTAAGATCAGAAGAAGGTGGCTCAATGGGTGACCCCTTACGTCCTTTAGTTATTGCAGATAATGTACTCAACCTCGCTTTTGAAGGAGGCGCAAATTGGAGATGGAAACTTAATTACAGCTTTAAATATCAGGATAAAGATTGGCAGCTTACCAAGGCAAGCAATTACTCTTATCATAGCGGATCTGGTGATATGAATAGTAAAAAGTATGATTTTGTAAACAAGAAACGCATTATTACTATTGGTAAAATCAATAATAAGGATTCAGGAAACGAGATTATTGAACAGAATTTAACATTTAAAACGCTGCGCACCTTTTCAAGCTTTAAAAAACCCTGGACCTGGGAATTGGGACCTGATGAATTTCTATAAAATAAAAACAGAGGCGGGATCAATATTGATCCCGCCTCTGTTTTTATTATTTAACCAAATTATTAACGTGAATAATTTGGAGCTTCTTTAGTGATTGAAATATCATGAGGATGACTCTCTCTCATTCCTGCAGCTGTAATGCGTACAAATTTAGCTTTCTGTAAATCTTCAATAGTTGCAGCACCACAATAATGCATACCTGCTCTTAAGCCGCCTACATATTGATAAATCACCTCGGCCAATGTTCCTTTATAAGGTACGCGACCAACAATACCTTCCGGTACCAATTTGGTAACTACATCTTCCTCATCCTGAAAATAACGGTCTTTTGATCCTTGTTGC
>NZ_CAMLHF010000227.1 GCF_946479715.1 uncultured Pedobacter sp.
ATCAGTTGAACAGCGAACTTCCTGACGAGGATTTTCCATTTATCCTAACCACAGGCAGAGTTCGTGATCACTGGCATACGATGTCTAAAACAGGCAAAGTGAGCAAGCTTAAACAGCATATTAAAGATGCTTTTATGGAAATCAACCCTGCAGATGCAGAATTCTTATCTATAGAAGATAATCAGGTTATAGTTGTACGATCCAGACGTGGTGAAGTACAGGTTAAAGCAAAGCTATCTGTTTCCATAAAACAAGGCGTGGTATTTCTTCCTATGCATTGGGGGAAAATATTGGGTAGCGATTTAAACAGAGCCAACAACGTTACCAGCACCATCCTAGATCCCCTATCTAAAGAACCTGATTTTAAATATTGTGCCGTAAATATTGAGAAGTTCCAAAAAGACTTCCAAAAGATAGTAATTATAGGCGCTGGTGCTGGTGCGTATGGCTTTGTTAAATCTTACAGGGAAATCAATAAGGAAGACCAAATCACAATCTTTAGCAAAGAGAATTTTCCATTTTACAATCGCGTAATGCTCCCTGATTACATAAGCGGAGAACAAAAATGGGAACAATTGGTAAAAATGAATGATGAGGAAGAGCCTGAGTATAATATCAGACTGCTTAGAGGCATCAGCGTAGAAAAAGTAAACAGGGAACAGAAATACGTAATAGATTCAACAGGCAAAAGAACTCCCTACGACGTACTGATAATGGCTACTGGAAGTCGCTCTACCCTACCCAAAAATGCGCCTTCTTTGCCTGGCATTTTTACTATGCGTAGTCGAACAGATGCCGACAATTTCAAAAAACACATCCCTAAAAACGCTCATGTAGTAGTTGTTGGTGGTGGCTTGCTTGGCCTGGAAATGGCCGCATCACTACGTGAAATAGGCGTAAAAATAACCATCATTCATAGGGTATCCAGATTTTTGAACAGACAGCTGGATCCGCTGGGAAGCCAGATGCTACATGAGGAAATGGTAGATCAGGGCTGTGATATTTATTATAATGATGAAGTACAGCTTTATTATGGTCGCTCAAAACTAACAGGGATCGAGCTAAAAAGTGGCCGCAGGATAAATTGTGATGCAATTATACTGGCTATTGGTACTACTCCCAACATTGAATTGGCCAAAGAAACAGGATTAGAATGTAAGCGTGGTGTACTTGTAAATGAACGTTTACAAACTAACGACCCTTCTATTTACGCCATAGGCGAGATTGCTGAATTTGAAGGGACATTATATGGAATAACCGCAGCCGCTGAACAACAGGCAGAAGTGGTTGCCAAATTTCATAACGGAGATATCAGCAGCTACTATAAAGGCAGTCTCTTCATGAACATTATAAAGATCCATGGATTTGACCTTTGCAGTATTGGGCTATCAGAGTGTCCGGACGATCAAAATTACGAAGAGATTGTCTTTATCGATAAGGCAAAACGCTATTATAAAAAATGTATCATCCATCAGGACAGGCTTGTCGGAACAATCTTAATTGGGGATAAAACCGAATTTCTTGAGTTCAGGGAACTAATAGCCAATAAAATAGAATTAAGTGATAAAAGATTACAACTGCTTAGAAGTGGTAAAAAAACAGAACCGGTATCTGGTAAACTGGTATGCAGTTGTAACAATGTTGGAGCCGGAAATATCCTCAAAAAAATAACCTCAGGATGTTCAGATTTTAAGGAATTATGTGAATCAACAGGAGCAGGAATGGGTTGTGGTTCTTGTAAACCAGAGGTTAAGCTTATCCTTCAGGAAGCTTTAAAGGAAGAAGTATTAGAAAAAACGAACTGATATGGAAAATAAGGAAATAAGAAAACATCAGATTAAAGTAAACCTCCCGGGAGGCATTGTCTCTATTGGTGATCTTTTACAAATCCTCAATATTCTCGAAGAATCAGCAATCGAAAACGTAAGATTTGGTACCAGACAGCAACTTTATTTTTCTGTTGATGAAGATAAATTAGAGGACATTGAGCATGGCTTTTTTATATCCGACACTGAGTTTGAAATAGATACAGATAAACAGCCAAATATCATTAGTTCTTATGTAACAGAAGATATATTTAACAATTCGAACTGGCTCCGTGAAGGGGTTTACAGAGACGTTTTAGACGCTTTTAACTACACTCCAAGATTAAAAATCAATCTGGCAGACAACAGTCAGACCTTAATTCCCTTTTTCACAGGGAACTTAAACTTTATATCTTCAGAAATTGGCAATTACTGGTATTTATATATACGTTTTCCCAGAACCAATATCATTTACTGCTGGTCATCTTTAATTTATTCTGAGGACATTGGCACCCTTAGTAAATTGGTTGAAGATGCAATATTCAGTAATAAAAATTTGTTTTATGATCAAATTAACATTGACGGACAGCTACTGGAGAACAAGGTAAAATTAAATGGACGCATCTTTTACCAACCGCTTTCTGCTCCGCTAAAACTACCGGATTTTCAATTACCATACTATGAGGGATTCAATAAATACAACGATAAGTATTGGCTGGGAATTTACCGTAGAAATGAATTATTTTCAGTATCATTTCTTAAAGATCTTTGTGCCATTTGTGCAAAAACACGCATTGGGCAGTTATATACCACTCCATGGAAATCAATTATCATAAAGGGTGTAGAAACAGGCGACAAAAATCTCTGGAATGCTGTATTGGATAAGAACCGCATAAATGTACGCCACGCATCTAATGAGCTAAATTGGCAAAGCGAGGACCTTTGTGAATATGGGCTTAACCTTAAACGTGAGCTCATTACTGAATTTAACAAAGTTGATTTAAGGACCTTCAAACTTTGTTTTGCAATTAAAACCAATCCAAAAAGCGGCCTGTTTGGTTCCGTAATCATAAGAAAATGCACCAATGTTGACTTAGAGGATGAATGCAAATTCGACATTCTTCATACCACTGATTTTAATCCCAATTCAAAGAATTTCACCCTTTATAAAGACAACATTGACAGAGCATTATTAGCTGAAGCATTGGTACAACTTTGCGACAATTATTATGAGCTTCAAACTTTGTCGGAAAGTGTTTCTGCAGACAATTACTACGAAACAGAATTAGCTGCAGAAATTGAACATGTAATTGTGCACCAGTGCAGTCATTGTTTAACTATATACGATGAAGCGTGGGGTGATGAATCAAGTGGAATACCACCGGGCACCAGCTTCTCCGATTTAAAAGAGGATTACTGTTGTTCAGTTTGTGGGGCTATTAAAACAGATATTATTCCGATTCACAAAGAATCAGTACTAACAATCTAGGATTTCAATACACAGAATAAATAATCAATACCGCCAACTATTTACGAGCAAACAAACAGTTAAGGTTTCACATTTAAATTATCATTTCATGAAAACACAATTACAACTTGCCATTTATGGCGGACTGGCACTTTGCATGCTGAATTTTAAGGGAAAAGCTCAAACAACACAAATTAAACCTACCTTATTTGAGGGCGTAGTGGTATTAAGTTACATTGATCATGGAGCAGCAATAAACTGTACAGGTCCCGCAATTAAATATACAAGTAAACCTTTTAGCTTATTAATAGGTTTGCTTCCCAGTTTAAAAATCAAAGAAGACAAATCAGCTGGAAATGCACCCAAAAATGCAATTATCATACCTTCTTTAGGCTGTGGTGTAACGGCAATTTACAAACACATCGCTTTGCAGATGCCGATGCTTTATACAGCAAAAACAAGTACTAAAGATGGAAAGTGGAATGTTGGAGTGGGCTTAGGGTATAAATTTTAAAGTACAAGGATTAAGCAATAAGTGTTAATGCTTTTAAACCTCTGGGATTTTTAACGCTTATTGCTTTTCCTGTAATCGAAATCAAATCCTCTCTCACAAGTTCATTCATCATTCTAAAAACCGTTTCATATGTAGTCCCGGTAAAAGCAGCAAGATCCTGCCTGCTCAGCTCTATATCAATATGCCCTCTATCATTTACACCAAATTGATCTTTAAGTTGGATAATAGATAAAGCCAAACGACCTTTAACAGACATGTGTGCCAGATTCCGCATTCTACGTTCCGATTCCTGCAGTTCATCAGCGTAAAACATCATCAATTGAAAAGTAAGGTCTGAATTTATCTTAAGGGTCGACATAAAGAAATCTAAATCAATAAAACATACCGATGTAGCCTCAAGCGCAGTGGCAGATATGGGAAAAATGGCACTTTTGGTACTTAGACCGCGATGACCAATAATTGCACCATTACTGGCAAAACGAACTATCAGTTCCTTATCTCCCCAGGTTTTGTGTATTTTAACTTTGCCTTTATTAACGAAATAAATACCATTAACCGGATCTCCTTCTTTAATTATCACCTCCCCTTTTTTCACTAAAAAGTTCTTCCGATGATTCTCAATAGGTAATTTCCATTCCTTTAAAACCAATCTGCACATTAAGCAGCTTTGCAGATCACATGCCTTTGTATTTTTCTTCATAAGGGTCTTTAGCTAAAAGGATTTCCTCTTATCTAACAAAGAAACAATAAATCAATTAAATTAAGACATCCGATTTCAAAAATCAAGGCCCACATATGGCATAATAGTGCAATAATCGCAATTCCACGCAGGTATAGTTTTTATATCAAAACATTAGGGCTATCTTTGAACCAATGTATCTCTTTAAGCAATTTTATAAAACACTAAGTATTCAGCTTGCAACATTATTGCGAACTGCTATTGCTATGTTTTTACGCTTTCTTTCCTTACAGTACGGTTTAGGAGATTCGTTTCTTAAAAGCAGTAAAGACTTTATTAAATAAACCCCTCCCTTTTCTTAGGGTCAGGGGTCCAGATATTTAATTCTTTCCTTTCACCTTCTTGCTTTTCCAAAATGAAATTAATAAGCACTAAATGCTTTTTTAGGGCCATTCATATAATACTGCTTTTAGCTCTGCTGATGGTTTTGCTATTGGCTATTTTACTGCTTAAGCCACTTCTGGTTTTACTCTCGGCAGGCACTTTTACCTTTTTAACGAGCTGGTATAACAATAAAGACTTCGATGGCATTGCCTCAGTCGATTAATACTGGCTGAGGCTATTCATACAAATCAAATTATTAAGTTATTTAATCAATACAAAAAATATGAATACTGCATCAATAAAAATAAACGAGACACCTATCATACTATCAACCGGAATTTACGACCTGCTTAAAGATCATTTAAGAAGAAGAAAGTTAAGCAGGTATAATGAAGCAAAGCTTGAATTGGAATTAAAACATGCCAAACAGGTTTTAAGAAATGAATTACCAGCTGATGTAGTTACAGTAAACACCAATGTAAAAGTGAAGGAAATTGAATCAGGAAAAGAATTCAAATACAAACTTGTTGCTCCTGCAACGGCACGAAGAAAACACAATACCCTTTCCATTCTCTCTCCAATAGGCGTAGCAATCCTTGGCTATACTCAGGGCGCCATAGTACAATGGGAAATGCCTGAAGGAATAAAAAAATATCAAATAGAAGAGGTCACTAAAATAGGATAACAAAAAACCGGCATCTTTATCAGATGCCGGTTTTTTGTTATCCTATTTCTTATCTAAAGGAGACATCCCGAACATTAAAACCAAACGGTTGTTCTCATAAAAATTTAATGTTTGCTCAGCAACATCGTATTTAAATGTTTTGTCACTTATTAGTTTTAAAAATTCATTTTCGAGCTTATTTCTACCTTCATCTACGCAGGCTCTTAAAGTGCTGCCCATTTGTTTAAATGTAAGTGTACCATCGCCTTTTTCGTAAGCTCCGAAGAAAGAATTGCATCCTGCAAAACCATTAACTCTTCCCTTTTCTTTATCAAATACTACATAAGCAAGCGATTGCTCCTGAGTAACACCATTCATCTGAATCAGTTTCCATTTGTGTTTAATAACAAAATCCCAATCACCAGTTCTTACTGGCATCTTTTGTTTCTTTAATACTTTCTTTAGTTTATAAGTATAAATTGATGCATCAGCAGGAACATTGACCCTCTTAGTACGTGTTACCAGAATTACATAACGATAACCAGGTTTATAATTAAAACCAGAGATATTGCTATAAAACAGCTCCCAACCTTTACTATTTTTATATTTCACCTGAAAACAAGTTTGTGGTGCTACACCTGTACAACTTGCACGATCTTCCTTAACTATAAGCTTTATTACATCAGCTGCATTGGCGTATACTGAAAGGCCCAGCAACATTAAAATAGTTAGTATTAATTTTGGTCTGAAATTCTTTGTTATAATTCTTTTCATTTTCTGTGTATTCATATTTATTAAAAAGATGCACGGAACAGATTGTTTCCATAAATATAAGATTTTCTTCTCCCGAGATTGATAAGATTTACTTACTTTAGGTTACACACTTAATGAAAACTACTATGAAACGCAAGCTCCTGTTTGTGATTGGCCTGCTGCTATGCCACAGCCTGATTTCCAACTCACAGACCTTAATAAGTGCACATTTTAGAATCTCCGATAGAGAAAACGGAATCAGATCTATCGAACTAACTATTAACAACATGATTATCATTGGTTTAAATTCTAATGGCGACATATCTTATATCGATGAGGCCGAAGGAGCACTTCCGGATTATACAAGTGACCTAGAATATAGCAATGAAGGACGTTCTAAATTAATTGCCAATCAGAAAGTTGAATATTACGACCACTTTGACGATGATAAATCGGGAAAAATAAAATGGATAGGCGGTATCAAAATCGACTATAATGATAATTTTGATATTCATGACCCCAAAGGAAAAATAAAATCCATCGGAAACATTCAGATTAAGTATAATAATACTTTCGATATTCACGATAAATTCGGGGCAATTAAATCCATAGGCCCCATTCAGATTAAATACAACAATGCCTTTGATATTCACGATCCCGCCGAAAAGGTAAAATCAATAGGAAATGTAAAAATCACCTATTTTAATTCCTTTGATGCACAAAGGTTATTCGGTAAAATAAAATCGATCAAAGGAAACAGTAAAAAGATTTACGTGACAAAATAAGGAACCCTCATTTATACATTCCTTATTTTGTATCTTTGCCGCAAATGCAAGCCGTTCTATCGCTGCGATTATATCGGAGAGGAAAGTCCGGGCAACACAGAGCATCTCGCTTCCTAACGGGAAGAGGTTTGGGGGTGAACACCTGAATTATGGAAAGTGCCGCAGAAAGTATACCGCCGATGGCTTTTAAGCACAGGTAAGGTTGAAAACGTGAGGTAAGAGCTCACGATTTTTCCGGGCGATCGGAGAACTGGTAAACCCCGGGAGTTGAAAGACCAAATAGGCTAACGCATGTAGGGCTGCTCGTCCGATGTTAGTGGGTAGGTCGTTAGAGATAAATGGCAACATTTATACTGGATTAATGATAGAAAACCTGAGCAATCAGGTTACAGAACCCGGCTTACAGGCTTGCATTTTATTTTTTATATGATATATCAGTTTCATAATTTTAAAAAGCACATTATTAAACTGAAAAATAATATATTAGCACTGGATAATAAGAAGATTTAGCATACCCTATGGCAAAATTGTTAATAATTGATGATGAGAGAGCGATAAGAAGTACTTTACGTGAAATCCTGGAATACGAGAACTATGAAGTTGAGGATATTGACAATGGCGTAGACGGATTAGAACTCATCAAAAAGAAAAAATACGACCTTGTACTATGTGATATCAAGATGAATAAAATGGATGGAATGGAGGTGCTGGAACAAGCACTTGCATATAGCCCGGACCTTCCATTCATTATGATTTCAGGACATGGAACAGTCGAAACCGCAATAGAAGCCAGCAAAAAAGGTGCATTTGATTTCATTTGATAACCACGTGATCTAAACAGGCTACTGATTACAGTTAGAAATGCACTCGACAGAGGTACTTTA
>NZ_CAMLHF010000228.1 GCF_946479715.1 uncultured Pedobacter sp.
AAATAATACAAGGTGGGTTGTAATAACGTAACAGTTATAATACTGTATTTCTTATAGATTAACTGCGCGCTAACATTAATTTTAATTTCGTGAAAGATATTTGACCTGCGGCATTGTCGCATGAAAACTTAATTATTAACGAAATGGACTCACGCAGAGATTTTTTAAAAAAGGTAGCGTTATTATCAGGCAGTACGGCCATGACAACTATGATGCCTTCTGCAATACAAAGGGCATTTGCTATAAATCCGGAAATAGGCAGTACATATCTTGATGCCGAGCATGTGGTTATACTAATGCAGGAAAATCGCTCATTTGATCATTGTTTTGGAACCTTGCAAGGTGTGCGAGGATTTAATGATCCCCGAGCTGTTTATTTGCCTGATAAAAAACCTGTATGGTTGCAGACTGATGCAACTGGCAGTACCTATTCCCCATTTCGATTAAACATAAAAGATACAAAAGTTACCTGGATGGGCGACTTGCCCCATTCGAGAGCAAGTCAGGTAGATGCCAATAACTTTGGAAAATACGACAAATGGCTCCCTGCAAAACGATCGGGACATAAAACATATGCGGATATGCCTTTAACTTTAGGCTATTACACTCGTGAGGACTTGCCATTTAATTATAGTATGGCCGACGCTTTTACGGTATGTGATCAGAATTTTTGCTCTGCAATGACCAGTACCACACCTAATCGTTCTTTCTTTTGGACAGGCAAAATTACCCATGATGAGGATGGTATTCCTAAAGCTAACATCCGAAATACAGATTTTGGTTACGGGAATATGCCATGGAGTACTTTTCCTGAATTGTTGGAAGAGAATAATATCCCATGGAAATTTTATCAAAATGATTTAAGCTGTGGAGGCGGGTTTATTGGTGAAGAAAGGTCCTGGTTATCAAACTTTGGGTGCAATCTTCTGGAATTCTTTAAAGCGTATAATGTTAAATTCTCCGAGCGGTATATAAAAAACCTACAGAAGCAAGCAGAAGAGCTTCCTGTTGAGATTAATAAATTGCAGGAAAGAACCCCGTCTAGTGAAGATGATGGGAAAAAGGCTCTTGAAAGCGTCAGAAAAAAACAGGAAGTGTTAGATAATGCTCGCAGTGAACTTTCAAAGTGGAACAAAGAAAGTTATGAGAAACTGTCGGAGAAAGAAAAGAGCCTCTATAAAAGTGCTTTTGTAATCAATTCCGGTGATCCTGATTTTCGATCTATTACAGCGCTTACCTATAATGACCAAAGTGAAAACCGGAAGGTGACTGTACCAAAAGGAGATTTACTTCATCAATTCAGACAAGATGTCAATACCGGTAAATTACCTGTTGTATCCTGGCTTGCAGGGCCACAAAATTTCTCTGATCATCCAAGTGCTCCATGGTATGGCGCATGGTATGTGTCAGAAATTCTGGATATTTTAACCAAGAATCCTGAAGTTTGGAAGAAAACGATATTCATTGTTACTTATGACGAAAACGATGGTTATTTCGACCATATTCCCCCCTTTTCAATTTCAGATACTAAACTACCCGGAACGGGAAAATGTTCCGCAGGTATAGAAACGGAAATAGAGCATGTACGTTTGGACAACGAGTTAAAACAGGGAATTCCTAAAAATCAGGCGCGTGAAGCGCCTATAGGCTTAGGTTTTAGGGTGCCGATGGTTATTGCATCGCCGTGGACCAGAGGAGGTAAGGTGTGCTCACAAGTTTTTGACCACACTTCAACCTTACAATTTTTGGAAGGATTCGTAAATAAAAAATTCAAAAAAAATATAAAACTCGATAATATTAGCGAATGGCGTCGTACCATTTGTGGTGATCTTACCTCCGCTTTTAATCCTTATAATGGGAATAAATTAGAAAAGATCGCTTTTCTTGACAGAGATAAAAATGTTGAAACCATATATAATGCTAAATTTAAAGGTGATCCTATAGGGTTCAAAAAACTTTCTGATGCAGAGATCAGGAAAATTGAAGGTCAAAAGGCAGGAATGTTGGTGCAGGAAAAAGGAATACGCTCATCTTGTGCGTTGCCTTATGAACTATATGCTGATGGAGGGCTAAGTAAGGAAAAGACAAGTTTTGAAATCAATTTTGTGTCGGGAAATCAGATTTTCGACAAAAAAGCAGCCGGATCTCCATTTACGGTAAGCGCACCTGTTAAGTATAACGACGAAACGAGTAAAGATGAAATCTCCAGAAATTGGTCATTTGCAGTGTCTGCGGGAGATCATTTAAATTACAGTTGGCCTGTTAATGCATTTGAAAATGGCATCTATCATCTTCGAGTTCATGGCCCTAATGGGTTTTATAGAGAATTTATTGGAAACAAGAACAATCCGCAGGTAAAGTTAAATGCTAATTATGAGCGTAATCGACTTAATCAGGCTAAGTTGACCGGCAATATTAAAGTTGATATTGTTAATAATGGAGCAACTGCTCAAACTTTTATTATAATAGACAATAGTTATGGTAAAGGCCGTCAAACTAAATTAGTAGCTGCGGGTGGTAAAGCGAGCGTTATTCTAGACCTTTCAAAATCTTACCATTGGTACGACATCAGCGTGAAGCTACAAGGAAATGATGTTTTTGAAGAGCGGTTTGCAGGAAGAGTAGAAAGCGGTGTTGAGACTAAAACAGATCCCCTAATGGGTGGGATTGTTTAGGATTGGTAAAGATGATATAGTGTTGTTTATTACTTTTGTTATATCTTTACCGTATGAACAAGAGTTGGTTAGCAATCATTTTTCTGATTATATCAAATCAAGCAATGACCCAAACCAGTCATTTTCTGCCTCAGCAACCCCCTCAGGGAAGTGGAGCCATAAATATTGTAGTCTCCAATCTGGATGAGAATGAAGGAGACACGTATTTTGCTGAAGCCGAGAAAAATGAACGAAATGGAGAACTTAACGAAGCAGTAACCTTATTTGGGAAAGCTGCTTTTGAATACAATAGTGCTAAACAATTTGCTCGTTATGGTGAAGCTTTAATGAGATTAAGTAACGTTCATTATCAGTTGGCTCATTTTAATGAAGCAGAGCAAGTGGTTTTAAATGTTGCTTTAAAAAATTACTCAAAAATCGGGAGCCGAAACGGCCAAATGGAATCTTATAGCCAGTTGGGTAGGATTTACCTGGCGTTGAATAAGCCTACCCAATCTTTATGGTTTTATACCCAGCAAGGAATATTGGCAAAGCAAATAGGTAATAGTTCGGCTTATATAGAGTCTGTTTTGGGTGCCGCAAATGTAAAAATCAGAAAAAAAGAATATGCTTTAGCAACTAAAGATATTAATAGAGCTGAACTTTTAGCAAAATCAGCAAATACTAATGAATTCAAAAATCAGATTAAAGAGGCAAGATCTATGCTCCCTGCACTGGCAGCAGCTAAACCCTTAAAGAAATCATCAAAAAAGAAATAAAAATACATAATTGTAATCTTCTGTATTTGAAGGTGTTTTTAGTTTAGTTTTTTTAATAGTATTTCCAGAACTTTCGTAAGTTTACAGAAAAGAGACAGTATTATTACTGTCTCTTTTCTGTTTATTTATGAAATTGGTATCATATTAGTGTGTAATTATAAAATGGATTTTAAATTAGTAAAAGAGATGTTGAAAAGAATATTATTGGTAACCTTTACCGCCGCTGTACTCGCATGTCATGCATCACCGCAACCTCAGCAAATGGTTCAGGGTGTAAGTAATATTGTGCCCGATGAAAAACAAGCACTGGTATGCAAGGAAATAGTTACGCTCATTGAAAACTGGAATTACAAGAAAATAAAAGTAAATGACTCAATATCTTCTTTGATTTTAGATAAATACATAAAGGATCTGGATCCTTATAAGTATTACTTCTTATCATCAGACATAAAAGAGTTTGAAAAATTTAGATTTTCTTTGGATGATGATTTTAGAAGTGGAAATCTAAATGCACCCTTTTATATCTTCAATGTATACCTGAAAAGATATAACGAATGGCTGGCATATTCTCTAAATCAGATAAAAGCTAAGTACGATTTCAATCAAAATGATACTTATACTTTTGATCGGGAAAAAATGCCATGGGCAACATCTTCAACCGCTTTGAACGATATCTGGAAAAAGAAAGTAAAATACGAGCTTGTTAACCTAAGAATTGCAGGTACAACCGAAGCTAAAAATGTTGAGACCTTAACCAAGAGGTATCAGAATTTAAAGTCGCAGGCATCTAAAGTTAATAATCAGGATATATTCCAGACCATTATGGATGCCTTTACGGAGACAATAGATCCGCATACTAATTACTTTAATCCGGCCAATGCACAGGCCTTTAATGAAGATATGGCTCGCTCATTTGAGGGTATAGGCGCAAGATTACAATTGGAAAATGAGGTGCTTAAAATTTCAGAGATCATTCCTGGAGGTCCGGCTTTTAAAAGCAAACTGCTAAGTGCAGGAGATAGAATTGTAGGTGTAGCACAAGGGAATGCAGAATTTGAAGATATCATTGGCTGGAGAATAGAAAACTCTGTCGCAAAAATTAAGGGCCCTAAGGGAACTAAAGTTAGATTGAAAATAATTCCTGTAGGAATGGAACTTTCTTCGAAACCCGTGATTGTTGAGTTGCTTAGGGAAAAGATCGTTATGGAAGAACAATCTGCTAAGAAAAAAGTTAAAACGATACAGTCTAACGGGCAGCCATATAAGATTGGTATCATTACGGTTCCGGCATTTTACGCAGATTTCAAAGCTGCAAGAGCTGGAGATCCTAACTATAAAAGTACAACCCGTGATGTAAGATTATTAATTGATACCCTTAAAAATCGTGATAAGGTTGATGCAATAGTTATGGATCTAAGGGCTAACGGTGGAGGCTCTTTGGTAGAAGCTATTGATCTTACGGGTTTATTTATTGATAAAGGACCTGTTGTGCAGGTTAAAGACCTTAAAGGAGGGATTGAAGTTAATGAAGATACCAATGCTGGTGCAGTTTGGGAAGGCCCCTTTGGTGTAATGGTTGATAGATTGAGTGCTTCTGCTTCGGAGATTTTTGCGGGCGCAATTCAAGATTATGGACGTGGAATTATTATGGGAACCCAGACTTACGGTAAGGGAACTGTACAATCTTCGATTGATATGAATCAGCTTGTAAATCCGTCGATCCTGCAAAGACTTGCCGCTTTAGTAGGTAAAAATGTAGCAGGAGGAGCTGCAGGTAAAGATGGAGTTGCTCCACCTCAATTGGGTCAGATCAATTTAACAATGGCTAAATTCTATCGTGTAACTGGTAGTAGTACGCAACATAAAGGTGTAATGCCTGATATAGTATTCCCTTCTTTATATCCAATGGACAAAATTGGAGAAGATACTGAGAAATCGGCATTGCCTTGGGATGAAGTGAAGAAATCTAATTTTATAGCAGTTGCAGATCTTAATCCTATTAAACCTGAATTGATCAAGCTTCATCAGGAACGAATGGCGAAGTCTTTAGATTACAAGATCCTTAATCAGGATATTGCTGATATGAAGAAAAGAGAAAAAGAGGTTTCGATAACTTTAAACGAAAGCAAACTTAAAGCAGAGCGCGACAGTCTTGAAGCCAAATCATTGGAGAAAACAAATCTGTTGAGGGCAGAGAGAGGCCTTGCTCCAATAAAGAAAGGCGCAAAAATTGCTAAGGAAGAAAGCTTTGATTTTGTTGAAGAAGAGAGTTTAAAAGTAATGCTTGATTTTATGAAGTCAGCAAACCCTAAAGATAAGAGTGTTGTTAAAACTGTAAAAGAATTCCAATAAAGGATTATTTATAATTTTACAAAAAAGAGCCTGATCAAATCTGATCAGGCTCTTTTTTGTAGACCATCTTCCTAATATTTATTTCTTATTGTCAGAGGTCTTTTGCATTTGCATGGCCATCATTTCTTTCATTGTTCGATTCATACCTTCAGTAGACCCATCAAGGAAAATAACATTGCCTTCACTGTTCTCGGCAAATTGTTTAATGGATTCTGTCCACATAGTAAAAAGAATAACTGAGATGTCAAGATTAGCTTCTTCCATTTCTTGTGCCGCTTTCGTCATACCGTGTGCAACTTCTGCACGGAACAGCGCAATACCCTGACCTCTAAGCTGAGCAGCCTCACGTTCTGCAGCAGCAGCAATTTTAATAGCATTACCGTCTGCCTCAGCCCCTTTGGTCTTTGTAATTAATAAAGCCTGGCCTTCATTTTCGGCAGCAGCTTTCAGGTTGTTTGAGGCTACAACTCGACTCATGGAGCGCATAATTTCTTCATCGAATGTAATGTCGTTGAGCTGCAGATCTTGTAAGTGATAGCCCCAGCTTTCTAGTACCTGATCTATCTGATGCTTAACATGGTCTACAATTTCATTTCTCTGTGCAAGCACATTTGCTTGCTTTTGGGTGGCCACGTATGCCCTTATGGAGCCCTCGATAGTACGAATTAGAGCTTGCATTAAGTTTGTGGAATCTACGAATTTGAAGGCAACGTTCTTAATCGTTTCCTCATCATGATTAATTACAGAGTATAGCAACATGGCCTTAAAGTAAACATTGGCCTGATCTTGTGTTACTGCCTGGAAAGAAAGCTCAACAGATCTGTTTTGTATTGAAATTCTGGAGTGAATATTTTCAATAAGGGGTATTTTTAAGCTTAGACCAGGGCTTAATAATCTTCTGTATTTTCCGAAAATAGTTACTACTGCAATTGTGCCTTGTTTAACCGTTACAAATGAACTGATTAATATCACAGCTGCGATAAAAAGGATAATGTAAAAAGTGTATTCCATAGCGTTATAATTAATTAGAATAATGAATAAGTTAAGGTACGAACAATCGGGCACAGATATTGTATTAGTAACTAATGTAACTAAAATTTACCTTATGAATGTTAAACGAACTTTTGGAACCATCTTAACTGTTTTGGGAATAATAGCACTTATTTACGCTGGGTACGGATATGTTCAACATAGCATTCAGACAAGAGAATTGATTGTAGTAGCCATTATTGGCATTATATTCTTTGTGTCTGGTATAGGCTTAATAAAGAATACAAAGGACGAGGCTTAGTCCTTTTTTAATTCAATACGTCCATTTGCGGAGAAATTTAACTGATGTTCGGGGAAGTCAGTATTAGTTAACCATTGGATCTTTTTAAAGGCAGTGTAATTGGTGTCCACAGTTAAATTGTTGATCTTATCTTGTTTTACTGAAATGATGTCTGCAAGAATAAAATCGCCAGTCGAACTGATCTTTAGTTGTAATAATGGAGCAAATCCGTTAGGCCCTTTAAGACTAAACATTCCATAAGTACAGAAGTTACCAAGACTATATGCAATGAACTTGTTTTTGTACACTTCCACTGCCCTTGTAACATGCGGGCCATGACCAAGAACTACATCTGCTCCTGCATCTATTACACCATGAGCAAACGCATATACGTTCCCTCTGTTCTCTTTATAAAATATTTCATCGGTTTTGGGAACATGCTCAAATTTAGCTCCTTCACCACCACCATGAAAGGAAACAATAACAATGTCAGCTTGCGCTTTTAATCTTGAAACGAGTAATTTTGCACTATCAAGTTTATTGATAGATACAGTGTTTTCATTAGGGGCAAATGCGCAAAAAGCATATTTGATGCTATCTTTTTGGAAAATTACTGAGGGGTGCGACTGCAAGCCTGCATAACTTATGTTTAGTGAATCAAGAATTGCGGCAGTTCTTTTCCTGCCCTTAAAGCCAAAATCACCAACATGATTATTAGCAATACTTAATAAATTGAAGCCAGCATTTTTTATAATTCCGGCATATCTTTCTGGCATCCTAAATGCGAAACAACTATTTCCAGTAGTGTCTTTACATTTTGTCGACT
>NZ_CAMLHF010000229.1 GCF_946479715.1 uncultured Pedobacter sp.
CAATTAAAGCAGTTAAAGATACTCTGCTAACAAAGGTTCCTTTACCCAAGGATAGCCTTTCTAAGGATAGCCTTACGCAAAAGAAACCTGATACTCTATTAATTAAGGACTCTTTAAATGCAGCCAAAGCCCCCATCAAAGCCATCAAGACAGAGATTCCAGGTAAAAAGCCCGATAGTTTAAGTAAAAAAGCCGACAGTCTGACAAAATCAGGAAATGTAGTAAAGAAGATTAACTCGGCCATTAAAACCACGGATAGTCTAGTAAAGAACCCTTTGGATACAGTAAAAACACGTTCCATTAAAGCTTATCATAATGTAAGGGTTTACAAATCCAATATGCAGGCTAAAGCAGATTCTCTATTTTATACAAGTGCCGATTCTACTTTAAGATGGTACGGAGATCCTATTTTATGGTCTCAGAACTCTCAGCAAACCGGAGACACCATTTACCTTCGCTTAAAAAACAATAAGCTTAATACACTACAGGTAATAGACAACGCATTCCAGGTGAACGTGAATGCAGATTCTGCAAAATTTAATCAGATAAAAGGAAAACTCATTACTGCTTTCTTTAAAGATGGAGAATTAAGCACCATGTTTGTGGATGGAAATGCAGAAAGTGTTTATTACAACAGAGGGAAAGACAGCGTATATACCGACATGAACCAAACCGTAAGCAGTAGAATAAAGATCTTGTTTAAAAACAAAGAAATAAGTCATATACTTACTGTTAAAGAACCCGAGGGAATTAGGGTACCTATTACAGAACTAAAAGAGGATGTTTTATTAACAGGATTTACATGGAAACCTGAACTTAGGCCGCTTTCTAAAAAGGAAGTAATAAGTGGAAAACCTAAAGCAAAACCTGCGGCATCTAAAACTCCGGCAGCAGGGACAAAAAAACCTGGAATCCCAACAGGTAAAGCACCCAATAAGGCTGAAATAGCAAAAAAAGGATTAATTAAAGCAGCTACACAAGAAGTTATTAAAGCCGCCTCGAAAATTGACTCAGCCGCAATAGATTCAGCAAAAGCTATTATAGCACCTATTAAGAACTTACCCTTAAAGCCCGATACCAGTAAAAAACCTGATACTGCTAAAAAAATTACAACTGTTCCTTTAAAAAAGCAATAAGCTTTTTCATCGCAATAGCCCTGTGACTGATCTCATTCTTTTCGGTCATACTCATTTGCGCAAAGGTCCTATTGTAGCCAATAGGCATAAATATTGGATCATAACCAAATCCTTCATCTCCAATTGGAGTTTGTGTAATATGGCCATAAATAACCCCTTCAAAAAGATAGTTCTGATTATTTTGGTTTAAAGAAATAACTGTTTTAAAATGGGCCTTTCTATTCGCTTTGCCCTCCATCTTTTTCAGTACCAGATTAAGGTTTTCAAGATCATCTCTAACTCCTGAATACCTGGCTGAATAGATTCCAGGTTCGTTATCTAATGCATCAATCTCCAATCCGCTATCATCAGCAAAACAATCCAACTTAAAATTATCAGTTACGTAACTGCTTTTAAGCTCCGCATTTTCTGCAAATGAGTTCCCGGTTTCAGGGATATCCACATCACAGCCAATATCTTTAAGATTTAAAACTTTATATTGATTTACAAGGAGTTTACCAATTTCTTCTGTTTTGTGCTTATTGTTGGTAGCAAACACCAATTCAGGTAAAATCATAGTCCCAGCTGCTTCAAACTACCCCATAACACTTTTTTCCCATTTGCATCTTCATCCAGTTTTTGGAGCGCCGAAGAAAAGATAAGTTTCACAGCACCTTCAGTCACTACCGTGTTTTCAGGATGTTGCTTTAATCCAAGTTGCTGGGGTGAAACACCAAAAGCAAATACTATAACGCTCGAAAAACGTGTATTCAATTGCTCATAGCTTGCTTCTTTATATTTGGCATAATTAAGCAGCGCGAAATCACTAGCTGTCAGATTTATTGATTTTACGATCTTTCTTAACAACTCTCTACCCTTTTCATCACTAACATCATTATGATCATCGTATACCAAAATCAGGATATTACGGTTATTATTACCTAAAAATTTAAACTCAGGCTGTTCTTTAACTAAAGGGATTATTGGTTCATTAACAATTAAAGGCTGCGTGGGTAAGGCAGCTTCATCTTTCACATAAGCTTGTACTTCTTCATTTAATGTACCCTCAGGCTCCTTAACCAGGTAAATATCATCTGTAAAAAATAAACGCAGACCTTCTCCGTCAGTTGTAAGTTGGCTCACCATTAATGATAATTTTATTGAAAATCTTTTTTCTGTTAAAATTAGTTAAATATCTCATTATAGTACCTTTATTTATTACTTTTATGCCTTAAAATTATATACCATAAGTCTTTTGTGAGAAAAGTTTACTGTTCCATTGTCATCAGTCTTTTTATTACCGGTGCATTTGCTCAAAATGTGGCTGTAGTTAATGGAAAACCAATAAGCAATAAAGAGTTTATGTGGGTCTATAAAAAAAATCATTCCGGCAACGCAAATGCGACGGATGAAGATTTGCAGGCTTATCTAACCCTATATATAAACTTCAAACTTAAGGTCACTGAAGCCAGGGAGTTGGGTCTGGACAAGGATACAGCTTATCTTGCTGAGGTAAAAAACTATGAACACGCATTGCGTACACAGAAAAGAATATCGAAAACAAAACCAGAATATCTTTTCATAATGAATGAATATAAAGAGGCGGTTTTAATGTTTAATATCTCTGAAATAAAGGTATGGAACCAGGCGCAGAACGATGAAAATCAGCTCCGCATTTTTTATGATAAAAACAAAAGCGTTTATTTGCAAAGTTCTTTTGATGAGGTTAGAGGGCAGGTAGTCACAGATTATCAGCAGGAACTGGAGAATGAATGGATAAAAACATTAAGAAAAAAATACCCTGTAAGGATTAATCAGGACGAGATAAGAAAATTGGCTAAGCCATAAGCTACACGCCAATAGCACAGATAATATTAGATTTGCAAAAAGAATATAATTGAACAACCATAGAATGAGGAAATTTTTAGTAACGGCAAGCGGATTGATTTGTTTGTTTTTCAACGTACAGGCTCAAAAGAAAAATATAGATAAAGTTGTTGCTGTATTGGGTAATAACATCATTTTACTATCAGATTTAAATCAGCAATATGCGCAATACTTAAATTCAGGAAATCCTGATGACGATAAAGTAAAGTGCTATATATTGCAACAGATGCTTGCACAAAAACTACTTAAACAACAAGCGGAAATTGACTCTGTTGTAGTTGAAGAAGCCCAGGTTGATGAGGAGGTTGAAAAACGTATGCGTTATCAGATCCAGCGCGCAGGTGGACAAGAAAGATTGGAGCAGTTTTTAAATCGCTCTGTTCTCCAGTATAAAGATGAAATCAGACCCGACATTAAAGAGCAGTTGATTTCTAATAAAATGCAGCAAAAAATAACTCAGGATGTAAACATTACACCAATTGAGGTTAAACGTTATTTTGATTCTTATCAAAAAGATAGTCTTCCTGATATCCCTACTGAATTTGAAGTTGGAGAAATTGTACTACATCCAAAACTTACAAAAGCAGAAAAGCAAAAATTCTATGATAAAATTGATGCATTAAGGTTAAGAGTGAAAAGTGGCGAGGATTTTGCATTCCTTGCTAAATCTTATTCTGAAGATACAGGTTCAGCTGCTGAAGGGGGTGACCTTGGGTTCTTCGATCGTACCAGAATGGTGAAAGAATTTACAGCCTGGGCATTTAAATTAAAACCAGGTGAAATGTCGCCGGTATTTGAATCAGAACACGGCTTCCATATTCTTCAGGTTATTGAACGCCGCGGAGAACAGGTTCAGGCACGTCATATTCTTATACGTCCGGAAACTACGCCAGCAAGTTTAGAAAGAACTAAATTACAAGCCGATACCATTTATAAAAACATCATAGAGAAAAAACTTCCATTCTCTACAGCTGCTTCATTATATTCTGATAACAAAGAATCTCAATATAACGGTGGTATGATATTATATGCAGACAATGTTACTGCCAGAACTACATTTATCCCAGCTGATAAACTTGATCCAAAAGTATTTGTTGTTGTTGATACAATGAAAGTAGGCGAGATCTCTCAGCCTGTTTCTTTTACAGATCCTGATGGCAAACAAGGATATAAGATTCTTTATTTAAAATCTAAAATCCCGCCGCATAAAGGAAACCTGGAACAGGATTATTCTAAATTCAAAGAGAAAGCACAACAGAATAAAATCGATAGAATGCTGAGTGAATGGTTTGAAAAAAGAAGAGAAAACACTTACATCAGAATTGACGAAGATTATGACGATTGTGATGAATTGAAAATTTGGACTAAAAATTCAACTGCTAAAAAATAACGAGTATGCAGTTTGAAAATGATATAAAGGCAGTAGATGCGTTGCATCAAGCTTATAATAATATTAGAACCGAAATAGGAAAAGTTGTTATAGGACAGGAAGAAGTGGTAAAATCTGTTTTGATTTCCATCTTCAGTAATGGCCATTGCTTACTGGTAGGCGTTCCGGGGCTTGCCAAAACGTTGCTTGTTCAAACTGTTGCAGATGTAATGGATCTTAACTTTAATAGGATTCAATTTACTCCAGATCTAATGCCAAGCGATATTATCGGCGCGGAGATATTAGGAGAAGACAGAAACTTTAAATTCATAACCGGGCCTATATTTTCAAACATAGTTCTTGCAGACGAAATCAATAGAACGCCACCAAAAACTCAGGCAGCTCTTCTCGAGGCAATGCAGGAGAAGGCTGTCACAGCAGCAGGACAAAGGCATGTATTACCAAATCCATTCTTTGTGTTGGCTACTCAGAACCCTATTGAGCAAGAAGGCACATATCCTTTGCCTGAGGCTCAATTGGATCGATTCATGTTCAATGTTCTACTAAGCTATCCTACATTCGCTGATGAGCTCACGATAGTAAAGAACACAACCAGCAACAACGATGTTAAGCTTAAAAAGATAATAGATGCCAAACAGATCCAGTATTTCCAAAAATTGGTGAGAAATATTCCTGTTGCCGACAATGTAATTGAATACGCCGTAAAGCTGGCAAGCAAAACCCGTCCTCATACAGCCTTGGCTACTGAGGATATTAATAAATACATAAGTTGGGGTGCAGGCCCAAGGGCATCACAATTTCTTGTTATTGGAGCAAAATGCCACGCTGCTATATCAGGGAAGTATTCTCCGGATATTGAGGATGTTCAGGCAGTTGCAGAAGCCATTTTACGACATCGTATTGTGCGCAACTATAGGGCTGAGGCCGAAGGATTATCAATTGAACAGATCATTAAAAACCTGTTCTAAGTTAATTGTCATCCAGTACCTTTTTATAAATATTTGGGTAATCTGTAACAACCCCATCTACGCCCAACCCTATTAGGTATTTCATATCTTTAATTGAATTTACTGTCCATGGTATGATCTTAACGCCCGCCTCATGGCAGCGCTCCACCAACCCCTTACCTACTAACACGGAATAAGGACTATAAACAGTTGGCTTAAAGCCAAGATCAGCTATGTTTACCTCAAAGTCTATCTTTTCATCAATTAGCAGGGCTGTTTTTATTTTAGGATAATTTTCGTGCAGGTATTGTAGCGTTCTAACATCAAAAGATTGTATAGTTACGCGTTTAGTTAGTCTTTTTTTGATCACTATCTCCATAATCAGATCAACAAACTCCGCAGGTTCTGGATGGAACTCATTATCTCCCTTAGGAATAGTTTTGGTCTCTATACTAAAATTAGGTTTTGGCAATTTTTTCTTTTTAGCATAACTTTCAACAGAATCTATTGTCTCTTCCAAAAGCGGTTTATAAGCTTCCATCTTTTCCTGATATGGGAATCTGCTATGAACCTTACTTCCAACATCGAACTTTTTAATATCAGCATAATCCATTTTATACATATTATAGCTCTTTTGATTTTTAAGGGTTATAGGTTTTCCATCAGGGCTAGTACTAATTTCAAAATTAAAATAGGGCTCTTGAGAAAGTACTACCTTTTTATCTTTGGAAATCACCACATTCATGTTTAAGGTATTAACTCCCAGATCCAATGCCCTTAACATACCAGGGATTGTATTTTCGGGCATTATTCCGCGCGCTCCGCGGTTACCTTGCAGATCGAATTTCTGCGCTATTGTCTGAAGAGTGGTAATTAGTATTGCTACTGTTAGTATAGTTTTTCTCATTTGCTTTACTGTATAAAAGAAAGGGTTTCTTAAATCAACTCTTTAAGAAACCCCTTCATGATAATATGATTTATAAAATAACGCTTTCTTTCCTTACATGTTGTTAGCGCTCTGCAGGTGCAAATACCATTGCAATTAAGTTCCAGTTAAAATCAGCCTGACGTTCATAAATAAACACATAGTTGAAACTCTCTCTTAGATCAGCTTTATAATCTACTGTTGCAACTCCATATGTATAAGCAAGATCCCCCCCATCGGCTTTATCCACCTTGGTAGTCTTCAAAAACACCTTACTCATCATGCTATTTAAAAATGCAATTGCTTTATCCTTACCAAGAATAGGCTCATAACCTGGAAACAATACTCTTGCATCCGGATTTAAAAATCCTGCAAAAGCCGATACTCCATAAGATTTAAGGGTAGCATTTAAAGTCTTTTCTGTAGTAGCTATTATATTAGCTCCTGTTGCACGTTCCTTATCATTTAAAAACTTAGGTTTATGGAAATCTTTTGGCTCTATAAACTCTTCTTTCACTTTATTTAAGGGCTTATTGTGAGTTGTGCCCAAATCTAAAGCAAGCTCCCATTTACCGTTAACAGCCTTCCATACAGAAAGGTATTGTCCGTATTGAGTTTCTTTTCCTGTTAAGGTAAAAGGCCCGGTAGTAAATCCCCAGTCTCCACTTCTTGATACTTTTGCATAAGCAGGTGTCCAACTTAGGTCTTTAGTATCGTCCTCGGTCGCGTAGAATGTTTTGGCGTTTACGGGGTTCGGCCTGAAGACTAAGCCATCTGCTGCCGAATAGGTAGTAAAGGCAGTTTTGGCGCCATTTTTTGCGAGGTTCGCGGCAAAATCTTTCTCTGCTTTAACAAGTGATTTAGTGCTTCCATCTGATTTTTGAGCGTAAGCACCAATCGTCATGGATGCAACAGCAATTGTATAAAGAAATTTATTCATCATCGTTTTTAAATAGTTTCTGTGCTAAGATAAGGGTTGAGTAATTTTTTCCTTTAAAAAGTAATTAACAATTACACAAAATTAGATTTTATTCCAGGTTGTTCCGTCTTTACTGTCTTTCAGTTGAATACCCATACTTTGTAAACCCAATCGTATCTTATCTGATGTAGCATAGTCTTTATTCTCCTTGGCCCCTTTTCTTATGTCTATAACGAGATCGAGAACTGAGTTTAGCTCAGTATTTGAAGTCTCTTCATCCTTCAATCCAAAAACATCAAATACAAAATCATTCATGAGTTTTTTTAACTTTTCCAACTCAACCTCAGATATATTGCCTTTTCCATCATGAACAGTATTAATAATACGAACTGCTTCAAATAACTCGGCAATAACAACCGGACTATTAAAATCATCGTTCATTGCTTTTATACAATTGCTAACTATTGGTTCAATTTCAAAGTCACTATTTGCCGAAGGAATGAGCTTTTCCAATAAATTCACTGCATTCATCAATCTTCTGAAGCCTTTTTCCGACGCATCCAGAGCATCAATAGAAAAATCTAAAGTACTTCTCTAGTGCGCCTGCAGCATAAAAACTTAACAGTCATTGTGCTAAATCCTCTTTCA
>NZ_CAMLHF010000230.1 GCF_946479715.1 uncultured Pedobacter sp.
ATTATCAGGTTCAGGTTTAACTGAATGGATCAGATCAGGGAATTTTATTGCATCCTGGATAAAGAACACCGGAACATTATTGCCTACCAGATCATAATTACCTTCCTCTGTGTAAAACTTAACGGAGAATCCCCGAATATCTCTTGCCAGATCCGTAGAACCTCTAAATCCTGCAACGGTAGAAAACCGCACAAATACTGGGGTTTTAACCGATGGATCCTGTAGAAAGCCTGCCTTGGTGTATTTAGCCATTGATTCATAAACCTGGAAGTATCCATGCGCTCCGGAACCACGAGCGTGTACTATCCTTTCTGGAATTCGTTCATGGTCAAAATGTGTGATTTTCTCCCTCAGGATAAAATCCTCCAGTAATGATGGTCCGCGTTCTCCAGCTTTCAGAGAATTAGTATCATCATTAATTTTAAGGCCTTGGTTGGTTGTCATGAACTCACCCTGGTCGGAAGTGGTATCTAGTTTTTTCTTTTTCATACTCTTATTGATTTATAGATAGGTGTTGTTTTAAAAGCAGGAGTCCTTGTTCATTACCTTGTTGTAAAGCAATTTCTAATGCATCCAAGCCACGATTATCAGTAATCGTTATATCTGCACCATGTTTCAATAGTAATTGAGTTAGTTCATGGCGCCCAAACATAATGGCAAACATCAGGGCTGTTCCTCCATTCCCGTTCAGCGCATCGAGATTGATATGGGGATGAGTGAGAAGAAGCTCGGCTATATCTGGATAGCCTTTAAAACACACGCCCATTAATGCTGTATTGCCACTCGTATCTGCACCGTTAACATCGGCTCCTGAATTTAGGAGCAATTGGGCTGCAGCAAGTTGATGATTGTAAGAAGCGATAATCAAGGGTGTATAACCCTTATCATCCCGAACTTCAAGGTCTGTTTTTTGATCTATTATTTCTTGTAATAGAGGTAAATCGCCAGTTCTAGAAGCGTGAATTAAGGCTGATGTGATAGGATCCATGATAGTAGAACAACATCAATGGAGAATTGTTTAGTAGCTCATTTTTTGCCCCACTTTTTCTGAAGAAAATCAATTGTTCCACTGATCATTTCCTTAAGGATATCGGTATTGATGTCTGACAATTTTTTTACGTAGATACAGCCTTTTCCCATGGTAAATTTACCCAACTGCTTGAGTAGTTCGTCCTGACCTGGGGCAGCACTGTAAACATATAAGGAAATGGCAGCCTTCCGGGGAGAAAATCCGACCAAAGGCCAGTCTCCTTCCTGTCTGCTTCTCTCTGATTTATAATGGTAAAGACCGAAACCGATAATTGAAGGTCCCCACATTTTAGGATCATAGCCCGTATGGTCTTTCATCAATTTCAAAAGCTCGTAACCATCCTGCTTTTTCTGCGGTGTGGCTGCAAATTCATCGATGAAATCTTCAACGCTGACATTGGTTTGAGTGGTTTTAATGGTCATGCTGGTCAATATTTTTAATATATAACAATATAGCAGACTTTAATGGTTTTTGCAAGTTGAGGTCTTTTGTCTTCATTCCAAGTTCAAAGTAGGCTCTTATAACAAGAGATTCATGAAATGACAGAGATGGTGTTGGCGGGTATGGGGCAGTATGCTCACGGTAACAAGCCAATGATGCAATTACCCTTATAAAAAACATCCATGAGATTGTAAACAACATCCATTTTTCCCGAGCGGGTATCTAGCCATCTTTGACAGACAATTTTTTTTCATAAAACCATAAGATTTAAGAAAATGTCTGTTTCCAATCTATTTAAACCGGTCACTTTGTTACACGGCCCTGCAATGAGAAATCGTTTCATGATGGCACCGCTCACCAGTCAACAAAGCGAACATGACGGTACAGCTTCCGAATTCGACCAGTTTTGGATTGAACAACTTGCACAAAGCGGTTATGCGTTGATTCAAACCAGTGCAGCTACGGTAGAAGCCGGGGGAATCGCATTTGAGCGCCAGCTGGGTATTCACAACAATGATCATTTGCCAGGTCTGATGATGATGGCGACGACCATCCGAGAGGGAGGCGCGCTTTCCGCAGTGCAATTACACCACGCAGGGCATCGTGCTGTTCCGCAAGTGGGGGGAATTCCCGCTCCGGCCTCAGGCAAAACAGTAGCGGGCGTAAAGGCGATCAAGACCGAAGAGGTGGAGCGAATTCGTGACAGTTTTATCGCCGCAGCAAAAAGAGCTCAGCTGGCAGGATTCGATGGTGTCTCTGTGCACGGTGCTTTCGGATGGATTCTTTCGGAATTCTTGTCTCCGAATTTAAACGACCGGACTGATAAGTATGGAGGTAGTGTGGAGAACCGTGCACGTTTCACGATCGAGGTTATCGAGGGGATCCGTCGGGCCTGTGGCCCTGATTTTCAGATCGGCTGGCGCTTGTCAATCGAGCGTTATGGACTGCGCCTGGAGGAACTGCGTGAGATCACGGCAGAGATCTTTGATCACGAACTGATCGACTATCTGGACCTGGCATTGTGGGATTCGGCTCAGGTAGTTAGAGAAGGAACATTCCAGGGAAAGACCATGCTCAGCGTCTTTACGGAACTCCCTCGCAAGGGTGTCCGTTTAGGAGCAGCCGGAAAGATCTACAGTGGACAACGAGCCGCGGAGCTGTTGGAGGAAGGTTGCGATTTTGTGCTGATTGCCAGGGCAGGCATACTTCAACGAGACTTTCCCCTTCAGGTCAAAGCGAATCCGCAGTATGAAAGTCCAAAAATGCCTGTAACGGCAGAATATCTTCGCAAGGGTGGACTGAGCGAGCGTTTTATCGATACCATGAGAGGATGGCAGACTTTCGTTCGTCCATGATATAGTAAAAATCATCCATTCTCTAAGCATCATTATTACCACAACTTTGCACTATAAATAAATATTTGATATGAAAAAAACAGCTATTATTATTCTTTCTGATCCGAAGGCTAGTTCAGAAGAAGCACTAGGACGAGTATTTAACGCCTTAGCATCGGCATATGAATTCAAGCATGCAGGTGAAGATGTAAAGATCGTTTTTCAGGGTGCCGGTATCAGATGGCCCGAACAACTGGAGAAATCTGAGCACCCTGTATTTGGACTTTACTCTGAAGTAAAAGATCATGTTCATGGTCTTTCGAAAGGCTGTGTTGCGGTGTTCGGAACTGAGGTATCTGGCTATGATCTGCTGAACGATAATGAAGTACCCGGTACTCCTGGTTTACCAAGTCTTCTGAACCTGAGAAACGAAGGTTACGATCTTTTGATTTTTTAAATAGGTGTATTAAAACTGTCCTTTGCTTCCACAAAGGACAGTTTTAATACTAAGATTATGGAAAATGCGAGTACATTTATTGAGTATTTTAGCATAACCTTAATGAGCTTTCTAGACAGGAAATTAAACATAAATCCAAAATACGATGTTATCACAGTCCGTTTATACACTCATTAATCAACAAAACGGCAACTTGTCGTTCAAAATTTTTGAATTTGACAATAGCAGTTATTTTGATCATATCCAGCGGAATAATTATTTCACCCTGATCATCATTACCTCTGGGGAAGGCTTAGCCAAAGTTGATCTTTGTGAGTATCCGTTTCAGGAAAATACAATGTTCGCTTTTTACCCTTATCAGCCGTTTATGCTGATTTCAAAGGGGGCATTAGTAGGCATTTCTATTCAGTTCCACCATGACTTCTTTTGCATATACAGGCACCATAAAGAGATTGCGGCCAATGGAATACTGTTCAACAATATTTATGAGCGGCCGTTCATCAGGCTGGACGAAAATGCGAAGAATATACTGCTAAACATCGTTAGAGAAATCGTAGGTGAGTTGAAGACAGATGCATTGAGAAAAGATGAAGTCCTTGTTTCTTATCTGAAGATATTGTTAGTTCTTGCCACAAGGATAAAACTCGAACAGCAATCAGTTCAGGAACCAATTGCACTTAATGGAAAACAACTGGCCATTGTACAAAATTTACGAAATGCGATTGAGGAAAATTTTAGGATGAAGCATTCTGCAAGTGAATATGCCGATATACTGAATGTAACACCAGTTGCCTTGGCAAGGGCTACTAAAAATCATTTTAACAAAACGCTTTCGGACCTGATTACCGAGCGGATCATTGTTGAAGCAAAAAGGGAGTTATACCTCACAGAAAAAACGATTAAGGAGATTGCTTATGAACTTGGCTATGAAGATGAATACTATTTCAGCAGAATGTTTAAGGTTAAAACAGAGATATCGCCGCAGTTTTACAGGGATACAATAGGGTTTAACAGAGGCGCATGCTGATCCTGATCAAATTTGAACATTTTTTTATTCCTTAGCCTCTAAACTTGCTCGGATTATGTAACTGCCGAAGTGAATGCTGTAAGTACAGGAGTGTATGTTGGCGAGGTTATGGTGAAATGATGCCACTACAATAATACTACATCCGGTTGTTAAGGTGTTGTTTTTTAGCTTATTGCGTTGATTGGTGGTTGGTATGGGCTGTGAAGGGAAGAAAAATATGCTAATTTTGAGAATGCCATGAAGCAATTTTGCCGATGCATTTAAAACTCCTCTCTAAGAAATGATAAAACGCTTGAAATTTGTTAGCGCAAGTTTAATACTGCTTTTTGCATCTGTTTTTACCATACAGGCGCAACCTTCAATTCATGTTAATCAGGTCGCCTTTGATTTATCAGGACCAAAACAAGCCCTTGTTAGTTTAGAGAGTGGCTTTTCAGAATTAAAAAAGTTCACATTGATTAATGCAGCTGATCAAAAGATCACCTTTAGTGGTACGCTTAAAGCTGCCGGATCTGTTGAGGAATGGTTTCCGGGTCGTCAATTTTATACTGCAGATTTTTCGGCATTTAATAAAGCCGGAAAATATAAAATAGATGTGGTGTTTAAAGGAAAGCATTATACTTCGGCCAGTTTTGATATTGCCGAACAGGCACTTGCAGTTAATACCTTACCCAGCATTCTTAACTATTATAAAAAGCAACGGGCCAATACTCCTCAGGAAATAGAGGCCGATAAAAAGATGCTGCTTTATGGCAGTGATAAGAGGGTGGATGTGCATGGAGGCTGGGGTGATGCATCCGGAGATATCAGCAAATACTTTTCTCATTTGGCATATGCAAATTTTATGTCGCCACAGCAAATCCCTTTAGTTACCTGGTCGATGGTGAATGCAACAGAGAAAATCCCTGGACTACTGGATCGACTAAAAATCAGAGAAGACCTGCAAACAGAAGCCTTATGGGGTGCTGATTATATGATGCGTTCTTTATCTGACAAGGGATACTTTTACATGACTGTATTTAGCTACTTTAAGCCAGATGCAAGTGCGCGAAGAATTGTAGGGCTGGAAGCAAATAGCGTTACTACGGCAGACTATCAATGTGCATTCAGAGAAGGAGGAGGCATGGCAATTGCTTCATTAGCCCGCATTTCTACATGGGGTAAGAATGGTGATTATCAAGCTAAAGAATATCTGAAAGCTGCAGAAAGAGCATATGCACATTTGGTGGTAAATAATTTGAAATATGCCGACGATGGGAAAGATAACATCATTGATGATTATTGTGCATTAATGGCTGCTACCGAATTGTGGGGAGCCACGGATAGTGCCTATTACAGAGATGAAGCGCGTAAAAGAGCTTCAAATTTAAGGTCCAGAATAACCGACAAGGGATATTTTATCGCAGATGATAAGGATAGACCATTTTGGCATGCTGCCGATGCGGGATTGCCGGTAGTTGCTTTGGTTCGTTACCTTGATATGGAAAAGGAAGATGGGTACAGAACACAGACCCTCGCTGTAATTAAGAAAGCTATTGATGGCAATTTAAAGGTTACCAAATCTGTTAATAATCCATTTGGATATGCACGTCAGTATTTTAAACTTAATAATAAAGTGCAGGAAGGTTTTTTTATACCTCATGAAAATGAAACAGGCTGGTGGTGGCAGGGAGAAAATGCAAGACTGGGTTCTTTAGCCACTGCGTCATTACTAGGTGGTCGACTTGTTTACCCTGAAAAAAGTGGCTGGGGAGTAAGAAAAGATATTGAACTTTATGCCGAGCAGCAACTTTCATGGATTTTGGGCAGCAACCCTTATTCCATGTGTTTTATGTATGGTTTTGGAGAAAAAAATGTACCATATATGGCTGCTTTGTTTGGGCATGGGTCTCAAAAGGGAGGGATTTCCAATGGCATCACAGGAAGAGATGGAAATGCTGATGGCAGTGGTATAGATTTTAAAACAGAAGCAGGTGGAAATGAATGGCGCTGGACAGAACAATGGATACCTCATGCAGCATGGTTTTTACAAGCATTAACTGCAATAGAAACTGCACATGAGCCTGAAATTGAGCGGCCACTATTTAGGGTTTTGGCTTTGGCCGAGAATGGAGGGCACCATATCGCTTTTACTAAAGCAGCTCGCCCCTGGTTAGATGAATTTGCAAAAAAGAATCATTTTGCAATTGATTATGTTGACAATACTGAGAGAATTGACGATGCTTTTTTGAAGCAATATAAGCTTATTATTCAGCTGGATTACCCTCCATACGCCTGGAAGCCAAAAGCTGTTAAGGCCTTTGAAGATTACATCGATAATGGAAAGGGTGGATGGTTGGGGTTTCATCATGCTACCTTACTAGGGGAGTTTGATGGGTATCCAATGTGGAACTGGTTTTCCGATTTCATGGGTAATATAAGGTTCCAGAACTATATCGCAGATTTCGCTTCCGCTAATGTGAAGATAGAAGATAAAACACATCCAGTAATGAAAGGAGTACCACCATCATTTAAAGTGGATAAAGAAGAATGGTATACTTATAATAAAAGCCCAAGGCCAAATGTACACGTTCTCGCTAATGTAGATGAAGCCAGTTATCAGCCAGATTCTAAAATAAAAATGGGTGACCATCCAGTAGTATGGGTAAATACCAAAGTTAAGGCAAGGAATGTCTATATTTTTATGGGGCACTCGCCAGACTTGCTTCTTAACAGTAATTGGAAGAGAATGGTAAGTAATGCGATATTATGGACAGCAGGCCAAGGTAATTAGTGTAATAGTAGTGATGGAATAGATTTTCTTTTCTATTTTTACGAAAGACTAAGTATTTATATGCCAATAACAAAGAGATTTGTACCAATACTTTTATTATTTATATGTTGTTGTCAATTTGCTTTTTCTCAAAATAAATTTACGATTAGCGGTATAGTTACCGATTCCGGAACCGGTGAAACATTAATAGGTGCCAGCGTTAAACTTACCGGTTTAACAAGCATTGGTGCCGGAACTAATGCATACGGATTTTACTCTTTGAGTGCAACAGAAGGGATTTATGAGCTTTCAATAAGTTTTATTGGGTATAAAACGCTTAAACAATCCATAACAATTTCACGGAACATCAGGCAAAATTTTGTTCTTTCAGAAGATAATCAGTTAGACGAGGTGGTTATTTCTGCTGAAAAGAAAAATGATAATGTAAGTAGCCCGCAAATGGGCCTTCAAAGAATCAATATCAGAGAAATCAATAATGTACCTGTTCTGCTTGGAGAACGCGATGTGCTTAAAACGTTGCAATTGTTACCCGGAATTAAATCTGCAGGAGAGGGCAATAGTGGGTTTTATGTTAGAGGTGGATCTACTGATCAGAACTTAATACTATTGGATGAAGCTCCTGTGTATAATGCTTCGCACTTGCTTGGATTCTTTTCTACTTTCAATTCTGATGCGATTAAAGATGTAAGCGTTTATAAGGGAGGAATGCCTGCACAATATGGCGGCAGATTAGCTTCAGTACTGGATATTAAGA